>JBAXDE010000043.1:0-10548 GCA_037141115.1 Methanomicrobiales archaeon
TATATATTTACTAAAATATCGATCTTTCCCTTAGTTTTGGAGGGGATACCGCAATTTCCGAAATTTTTAGGTTGAACCCAATAAAAAGATAACAAGTAAAATCGTTCCCCCCTTTTTTTCAAAGAGATAAATCCTCATATCCTCCTACAACCAAGTTGTTGTCATCATGTCCAATCTCACCGTCGCAATCCTCGCCCCCCCAGATTATGCCAAAGATCTGGGAAAAAAAGGCACCGTAAGCGATATCACCTTTTATAACCTGAAAAAAGGTAATGCCACTGTCACATTTATAGAACCAACCCGGTACCCGGAGAAACTATCCTCATTATTTTATACCGTATCGGTATCGGAGCGGATAGTCCTCGTCGTCGATGAGATCAATGCCAGCTTTGGTGAATGTGTGCTGATGCTTGAGTGCGCCGGCAAATCTAACGGTTACCTGATTCTGAAAAATTATATCTCCCCGGATCAGATAGCTCCGCTCATAAAAGGCACGGTACTTGAACACTACGAGGTCATTGAGGATGATATTGTCGGACTCCGTGAGAGGATGCTCGAGATCTCTGTCAAACAAACGGCTCACCAGAAAACACACGAAGCCTCCGGAAAAGGTACTGTACCGGTTGATTCCCATTTCAATGTGAAAGGGGTCGGAGTAGTTGTGCTTGGTTTTGTATCCCAGGGAATAATAAAAAAGCACGACACGCTAAAAGTTCTTCCCACGGAAAAAACAACTCAGATCCGTTCCATCCAGAAACATGATGATGATTCCGATAATGCGATTGCCGGTGAACGGGTAGGACTTGCCCTGAAAAATATCGAATCCGAAGATCTTGACCGGGGTTTTGTCCTTACCAATGATCCCGCAATAAAATTCGCCACCACAGTTACTGGAAAAGCCCAGCTCGTGAAATACTGGCCTGCACCACTCAAGGAAGGCATGGTGCTGTATGCCGGTTACTGGATGCAGTTCCTCCCCACTCGTCTGGAAAAAATTACCGTTGATGGAGACTGGCGGATGCCGGTCATTACCTTAACCCTGGAAAAAGCGCTGGTATATCCACCAGGTGCACGGGTAGTACTGCATTACCTTGAAGGTGGCAAACTCAGGGTTGTCGGCTCGCTTATCATCCAGTAACCCCTTTTTCAGCATTTACTCTCGTTTTACACATGGTCCTCCAATTACCTTATCTTTTAAAAAGATCATCACTATTCTGAGAAGCATGATTGAATGGATTATTTTGGGCGTAATTGCCCTTGTTGTCATCGTACTTATTCTCTGGGTGGTAAGCATCTACAACCGCTTTGTCAGCCTGAGAAATTCCTCGGAAGCAACCCTCGGCCAGATCCGGGTAGCTATGAAGAAGCGGCTCGATATGATCGACCAGCTTCTTGGCTCTGTAAAGAGCTACGCCAAGTTCGAGAAAGAGACTCTTGAGAGGGTCACTGCAATGCGGGCAAGTGTTGCGACAGCCGGACCCGGAGACCTGAACAAAGTTGAGGCAGAATCGCGCTCCATATTCGGCAGGCTTCTTGCAGTTGCAGAAAACTATCCCGATCTCAAGACCTCCGTCACGGTAATGAGCATGATGGATTCGATAAAAGGGCTTGAAGATGAGATCGCACGGCAGCGATACACTTTCAATAATATCTCACAGGAATTCAATACCATGGTAGATACGATCCCCTCAAATTTCGTAGCCAAACTGATGGGGTTAATCAAACTCGAGTACCTGCAATTCGAAGAAGCAATCAAAACACCCCCGAAAATTGAGTTCTAAGGGAGAAGGATCGTTTCCGTGAGCGAAAAAAGTCAGTTAGGTCTCCTTGTAATCGGCGGACTTATCCTTGGGATTCTTGGATTGCTCGTAGTCACTGTGATCCCCCCCCTTTTTACTGGTGATCTTGTGGTTGATTCCTATGAGGCGACCCTTGCAGAAGACGGGAGCCTGCAGGAACATTATCTGTATGATGTTGTGTTTTCAGGGCAGTATCGCATGCTCTATCGTGCATGGGAAGCCCCGCTTGTATTTGACAGCAACCCAACCCAACCATCTGTCCAATTCATCTCTATGGTACCCCCCGAGGATACAATCGGGTACGCAAAGGATGACTCAGGGAGAGTCTTGCTCACCGGTCGTGTCGGGGCCAACGAGTCTAAGTTACGGATCGAGAACCTTGCACTCTCGAATGAAGTGGGTGTGTTCAAGCCAGACTATTATTCTGCCGGTAAATACTCTGTTGATACTGCGTATACCATGTATCCGCCCATAGAATATGATGCGATCTCTACGCACCTGAATCTCAAACTAGCTGGAGACAGCCACATCCCCTACCGGTCGATCAGGATCATCGTGCCTGCGAAAAATATTGAGCAGGTATATGCATATCCTCCCTCATTGACAACACAAAAAGCGGACACCCGCTATATCATCACGGGTAGTGCAGCAGCCGATGAGATCATTGCTGTTGAGATGGTGGGAAACACACAAGCCTTTTCCCAAATTAAAGGGTTCCGGGCTGAAACCCCGGATATACAGAGCAAAGCCTCTTCTGCGAGTTTCTGGTATAATGCTCCATATTTCCTCTCGATCCTGCTGAGCCTTGTTGCGAAAGTTGCCGTTATCCTGGTGCCGCTTCTTTTCATCGTGATTTACAACCGGTATGGCAGGGAGAAGGAATTCACTGTTCCTGCGTACCTGAGCACCCTGCCATCAACAGCACTCAAACCCTGGCAGGTAAATCTGCTCTTTAAAGGTGATGCCCTGGATTTCGATGAAAGCGGGTATTACGCCACGCTTCTTGATCTTCACCGGAGAAAGATCATCTCCATTCAGGAGAAAGGTGAAGGCAAAGGCATCGAGATTAGGGTACTGTCCCGTGTGACAACTGATACTTATGAGCTGCGTGTACTCGGGTTTATCTGCCTCATTTCCGAGAACGGCGTGCTGGATACCGATTCGATTGCCGCGCTGGCGAAACGTGCCAGAACGATCAGCAGTGCAGAAGAGACTGCATTGCAGTACCAACGATCGCTTACGGATGTCACCAGCCGGGTCGATACATCACTCTCAAACCAGTACATTGTGGACGGGAGAGAACACATCGCACCCTTAGGACTCATCGCTGTTGTCCTGTTTGCGGTAACTCTCATCCTTGCACTGGTAATGCCCATGCAATCGCATATCCTGTTCCCCGCGGTTTTGTTATGGGTAATTGTGGTTATTCAGACGGCCTTTGCGTATGCCGCACCATCAACGTTGTTTGGGCACTGGAAGGATGACCGTTACAAAGAAAAACTTGAATGGGATGCATTCACCCACTTCCTTTCAGATATGGCCATGATCCAGAAGTATGCTCCCGCAGACCTCTCCATGTGGGGTGAATGGCTGGTGTATGGCACAGCACTCGGTGTTGGTGATAAAGTAGAGCGCGCTATGAAGACGCTTAAGATCAGCATCCCCGAGACCGGCGTTCCTCTGGGTGTAATGGGAATGCACGCTGCATTTATACCTCTTATGAATTTCAGCCCCCCAAGTCACGGTAGTTCAGGAGGAGGGGGATTTGGCGGCGGAGGCTTTGGCGGAGGCGGAGGTTTTGGTGGTGGTGGTGCCGGGGGGCGATAAGCCCCAGGCTTAATCATAAACGGATCTGTCTTTGTTAAAAAGATCCAATCCGGCCTTTGGACGGTCATGTAAGATATAAACCCGCACAAACCATTTGAATATCAGAAAGGAATCTGATCATATGCAGTATACGGAAGGTCAGCTCGGCCGGGTCTTTGTCGTGAGGATCGATGACGGTGAAGATATGCTTGTCTCACTGCGTCAGTTTATTCTCGATAAAGATATCCAGGCCGGTTCGATCACCTTCCTTGGGGCCCTGATGAACGGGAGAATGGTGACCGGTCCGGAAGAGCCGGTGATACCACCCGTTCCGCACTTTGTGATGTTTGAAGGCGGTTGGGAGGTATTTGGTATTGGGACCATCTATCCGGGCGAAGGGGGTCCCCATATTCATTACCATGCCTCGGTCGGCCGTTCCGGTCATGCACTTACCGGTTGCCTCAGAGAACAAGCCACAACGTATCTCATCATTGAAGCGGTCATCATGGAGTTCACTGGTCTGAAAGCTCGCAGGGAACTTGACCCAAAGACCCAACTCCATCTTCCGGTTCTCGGACAGCGTGGGGATGCCGTCAAGCTCACGGATTTTGAGAAACCCGTTGAGAAGAAAGAAGAAGCTCACTTGGTTGAGAAGAAGGAGCAAAAAGATGATATTCCAAGTGGACTGGATGAGATCATCCGGGACCTGACCCGGCGCCCCCCAGCACGGCAATTATGATAACCATAATCAGGAATTCCGATTATCACTCACCTGTTTTACTATGACTACGCAGCCTGCATGTCTCCCCATGTCCCTTAAAGAAGGGGAAAAACTGGGAATACGGCAGTTCGATATTATCCTCATCACGGGTGATGCGTATGTTGATCATCCCTCTTTTGGGACAGCACTTATTGGCAGGGTTCTTTGGGATGCCGGATATACCGTAGGTATCATAGCCCAGCCAGACTGGAAGACCGATGCAGATTTCATCTCTCTTGGAAAACCCCGCCTGTTCTTTGGGATCTCTTCGGGCAATGTAGATTCCATGGTGAATAATTTCACTCCCAATCTCAAACGGCGGAGTGAGGATGTCTATTCCCCGGGAGGGGTACCCCGTCGCCCGGATCGGGCAACAATTGTCTATACCAACAAGGTGCACGGTCTTTTCCCGGATACACCGATTGTCATAGGGGGTATCGAAGCAAGTCTCCGGAGATTTGCTCATTATGATTACTGGCAGGATCGCGTGCGCCAGGCGCTCCTTGCTGATGCCCCGGCCGATCTCCTTGTCTTTGGCATGGGTGAACGATCGATGACTGAGATTGCCCGGAGGCTTGCAGCCGGAGAATGCATTACATCCCTGCGGGATATCCGGGGAACTGCATATACAATGGAGATCGCACAATGGCGCACCCGGCGTCCTGATGATGTAGTTGAACTTCCCGGGTTTACTGAAGTTTCAACGGACAAATCCGCATATGCCCGTGCGTTTGCCCTGCATTATTACGAGCAGGATCCCATAAGGGGAAAACCCGTAGCTCAGCCCCATCCAAAGACGGTTGTCATCCAGAATTGCCCGGCGTGCCATCTTACCTCCGATGAGCTTGACCATATATACGATCTCCCGTTCAGCCGGAAGGCTCACCCTTCATACAAACAGCCAGTACCTGCTCTGGAACCAGTGCAGTTCTCAGTAACCAGTCACCGGGGCTGTTTCGGAGCCTGTTCTTTCTGCGCTCTCACTCACCACCAGGGCCGGATCATCCAGAGCCGGAGCAGTGCCTCTATCATCAATGAAGTGACCCGGATGACAAATATGCCGGAGTTCAAAGGCATCGTGCAGGATGTCGGAGGTCCTACTGCGAACATGTACGGCCTCTCATGCGAGCAGTGGAAAACGAATGGTGCCTGCAGAAACAAGCACTGCAACCCATCCTGTAAAACTCTCAAGACGAGTCATAAGGAACAATGCACTCTCCTGGAAAAACTCCGGGAAATCCCCGGTGTTAAGCGGATCTTCATCGGGTCGGGCATCCGTTACGATCTCGCTCTTGCTGATGATGGGAATTATCTCAGTCAGCTCTCAGATCACCACGTATCCGGCCATCTCAAGGTTGCACCGGAACACATTGCAAAGCGGGTAACCGGCATTATGAACAAACCGGATCGTTCGGTATTTGACCGGTTCTGTGAGCGGTTTGAGGCACTCCAGAAAGGGAAGAGGGGCAGGCAGTATCTCCTGCCCTACTTCATGTCTGGCCATCCCGGCTGCACGATGACCGATATGATCGAGCTTGCCCTCTATATCCGTGACAACCGGCTCTACACCGAACAGGTGCAGGATTTCACACCCACTCCGATGAGTGTCTCCACCTGCATGTATTACACCGGGCTCAACCCGTTCACGCTCGAACCGGTGCATGTGCCTAAAGGACAAGAGAAGAAGATCCAAAGGGCACTGATGCAGTACCGCGATCCCCGTAATAAGGGATTGATCATCGAAGGGCTCCGGGCTGCCGGGAGAACTGATCTTATCGGCACCGGAAAAGATTCTCTGGTGGCTGCAGAAGATCGTGCCAGTCGTCAATTCCTGACTAAATATAGCGGAACGAAAAAATAACCCGGAATTTCCGTTTTCTTCTTTAAAAAAATTGGTTCGTTGCGTATAGCATTATATGGTTTATCACTCAAAATACGGAATTTTTAGAGAATTTTTCATCAAGATTTCTAAGACCCCCTGTATGGCGAAAAGTATGTTGGAATCCCCTCAAAATGTTTTCAGACTATTGGATCTGTGCTAATAAAAGGTTGATGAATTGATAAAAATTATTTCCTGCCGTAATCATCCTCGAACCGCACAATGTCATCCTCTTCAAGATACTCTCCCAGTTGCACCTCAATTACTTCAAGTGGGATCACACCGGGATTTCTTAAGCGATGCTTCATCCCGCTGCGGACAAACGTGCTCTCGCCTTTCCGGAGTAACCGGGTCTCGCCATCGAGCTCAACTTCTGCTGTGCCACTCACAACTATCCAGTGCTCGCTCCGGTGATGGTGCAGCTGGAGCGAGAGTTTCTGATTGGGTCTTACTGTCACTCGTTTTATTTTATAGACTCCGGAATCTTCAAGGACTGTGTAGGAACCCCAGGGTCGGTGGACCTGCCGGTGGAAACGGGTTATGGGATCCTTTGCTTTATTGTACAGGTTGACGAGTTTTTTCACTTGCTCGGTATGTTTGTTGTCGCAGATGAGGAGAGCATCCGTGGTATCCACCACCACCAGATCCTGCACACCAATGAGTCCGATGTGCTTTCCTGAAGAATAGACGTAATTGTTTTCTGCTGAAAGGTACTCTGCCTTCCCCACATTACCCTGTGCATCGTGCTGCTCGACGTCGTACAATGCTTTGAATGTACCGAGATCGCTCCACGAAGCGTCCAGCGGGACAACTGCCACACGCTTTGAATGCTCGAGCAGTCCGTAATCGATCGAGATGGACTCAAGGCTTGTATAATCGGGTGTGTTGGTGCCGGAGAATGCAGTAAAGAGTGCCGGGCTGTATGTTTTGAGTTCCTCAAAAAAACAGTCCGTGGAAAGCAGGAATATTCCGCTGTTCCAGAGATACCCGCACTTTACATATTCTTCAGCGGTCTTCTCATCGGGTTTCTCCTTGAACGCATCAACAACACTTCCCAACAATAAGGATTTGCCCGGTTTGATGTATCCATAGCCGGTCTGAGGTGACGTGGGTCTGACACCGAATGTCACGAGATACTGGGCGGCAAGTGATTCTGCTGCCTGGATCTGGTTGAGCGCGGTATCTCCCAGCAGGTGATCGCTGGGAAAGACGACTGCTGAAGCCGATGGGTCTTCGGCCCGTATCCGTTGCATTGCCCACGCGATGGCGGGCAGGGTATTTTTTCCCGTGGGTTCTGCCAGGAGATGATCCTCGGGCAGGGAATAGCCCAGTTCTTCGATCTGGTTCCGGACAAGGTAGTGGTGGATCTTGTTTGTCACCACGTAAATCCCGTCAAATCCTGAAAGCTGGGCAGCCCGCACGCAGGTCTTCTGGAAGAGTGAATGGCCGTCCAGCTGAATGAACTGCTTGGGATAGTACTCCCGGGATAGTGGCCAGAGTCGTGTTCCGACACCCCCGGCAAGAATAATGGATTTCATGTGCATTCCTGATCCTGGACGAAGGGAAGATAATCCTCCGGGCAGGGATGTATCACATAGATCTGTCCGGAGTCGCCATTTATAGAATTCGATCCCATCTGGTCAAAATTTCAGGAACGGAAAGATGCAGCCGGAGGAGTATTAAAAAATTTTCTGAACCAAAGTTCAGCACATACAATCCGCCAGACTTCCGGGGAATATGCGGATTTACCTTCAAGAAACGAGAGGTAGTTCCGGACAACCGCATCGGCATCCCAGTAGGGGCGTGTATGGAACTCATCAGAGCTGAGTAGTTCGAGTACGAACGGATGGAGTTCTTCCTTCATCCAGATTTCTTCCGGTGTAACAAATCCCATCTTGTCCATCCTGCAGCGAATTGACTCGGGGATTATTTCCACAATGGCATTCCGGAGTGCAATCTTGGTAACCCCACAGCGAATTTTCTGGTCCAGCGGGAGTGATGCAACATATTCAACGAACCGCACATCGAGATAGGGTACCCGGGATTCGATTGAGAACGCCATGGAGTTCCGGTCTTCGTAGTGGAGAAGTGCCGGCAGGTTGGTGCTGGTCAGTTCGCGGTACAGCACCTCGTCAAGTCTGCCCCCGTACCGGTTAACGGGTGGTGCTGAACATTTCAGGAGTCCCCTGCGTCCTTTGCGAACGAACAGTTGCTCTGCTGCTGAACGGAAAAACCCGCGATGGTGCCCGAGGCTCCCGATGATCTCCCGGAGTCCGGTTAAAACATGGAGTGAGTGGAGAAGTCCACCGATATAACTCCCCTGGTACGCAAGGTATCCTGCCATCAACTCGTCAGCACCCTGTCCATCGAGTACAACCTTGACCTGTTCGCGGGCCAGTCGCATCACGCAGTACTGGGCATAGATCGAGAGTGACCCGAATGGTTCGTCCTGCATGTAGACCAGCCGGTCGATGTCATCCCAGAGCTTTTCGGGAGAGGGTTCCGTACGATGGGCATCGACCCCAGTCGCGGCAACAATCTCATCAATATACCGGCTCTCGTCGAATCTTTTGTCTGAAAAGACAACAGAGAATGTCTTCTGCCGTGCGCCGACACCTGCCGGTGCCTCTTCGCGTATAAGACCGTTGATGATCGCGGTAAGAGCAGAGGAATCGATTCCCCCGGAGAGGCAGGTGCCAACTGCGACATCGCTCCGGAGATGGATACGTGTTGCATCGTGGAGCAGGGAACGGAGCTCTGCTGCCACTTCTGCATCAGGCACGCTGGCATGGATCTCCGGATTGACTTTCACATCCCAGTACCGGAATGGTGACTGTGGTCCGTCCTTTGTTACAACCATTGCATGGGCTGGTCGCAACTGGAGGATACCGTCAAACATCGTCCGTTCGGAATGGTCGAGCACTCCCCAGGAAAGATATGTACCCAGTGTGGCATCATCCGGTCTGGTGCCGACAGCCGGGTGAGCGAGCAGCGCCTTGATCTCTGAGGCGAACAGGAAAGAATCCCCGGTTTGGGCGTAGTAGAACGGTTTGATCCCGAAACGATCCCGGGCACAGAACAGTTCCTGCCGTTGTCCATCCCAGAGAGCAAATGCCCACATGCCATTGAACCGGTTGAGGCATTCATGTCCCCATTCTTCATAGGCATGAAGGATGACTTCCGTATCGGATTTTGAATGGAAACGATGGCCTTTCTGTATCAGTTCTTCGCGAAGCTCGATGAAGTTGTAAATTTCTCCATTGAAGACCAGCCAGAGTGTCTGATCCTCACTGGTCATCGGCTGGAGCCCCTCATCTGACAGATCGATGATCGCAAGTCTGCGGTGAGCAAGAGCAACCGGACCCTTGGTATGGATTCCTACCCCGTCTGGTCCACGGTGGGCCAGCCGTTCGGACATGACTGAGAGGAGCTTTGTATCCGGCTCTTTTCCGTCAAGACAGTATTGCCCCGCGATACCGCACATTATGGTAAAGGTGGGTGGTGTGGGATTAAAAAGATGTGAGGGTTACCCTGTTCTTCCGGAATCTGTCAGAGCAGGGTGCTAATCTGCGGGAAAATAACGGGAGAATCCGTTGAAGGGCCGGTCGTTATGGGTGGATTATCGCCGGTTGTCTGGTACCAGAATCATCCGATGGCAAGTTTTTATGTGGCGTGATTTTCTGTGTTCGGGAGATAATCCTGAAATCAGAAAATGAGTTCCATGTTCACAGTAATTTTCTGGCATATAGTGAACTCCCCGGTGAAATGAATCATGTTTTTTGTCAATAATACTCCCACTCCCATGATGCGAATATAAGTGTGCCGGGGAACATCGTCATGGAAGCTAAACCCTAAAAAAGGGAAATACGGCAAGAAAACGAAGGCAACTGCCAAAAAAAGCAGAATCCCACGAGTTCTTTGCCCGCGAACAAGGGAGAAATCATGAAGAAAAAAACCATAGTAATCAGCATATTTCTGGTGTTGCTGATGATATCAGCAATACCTGTTGCAAGTGCCCTCACTACTACATCTTCGATGTTGTACGTATCCTCATATTCCATGGATCCTGCAGTGCTCTATCCTTATGAGCAGGGTACTGTTTCCGTAACCCTGGGGAACTCCGGAAATCAGTCTGTCGGGCTTTCAAATCCGAATCTCATCAGCGATACAATCACGATTGATAAGAAGGATTCCTGGAATACGATGAGCTATATTGCATCGGGCTCCACAATCACGTATTCGTTCCTTGTTTCGTATCCCCTCCAAAAAATAGGGCAAACCAACCTTTCGGGTTTACTGGCAAA
>JBAXDE010000044.1:0-10491 GCA_037141115.1 Methanomicrobiales archaeon
AAGATTCTACACTAAAAAAGGATTCCAAGGCATGATATAGATAGTTACAAAAAAAATAAGCTTCCTGATATTAATCGGGAAAAAACTGTTTTTTTATGAGCGCATAAATGATTTTACCGTTCTCATCCTGATACACGGTATGGATATCAGATTCAGCAATCTAGGAATATATCGTGTTGAAAGATACGCGCCTTGAGAAAACTGGTTTTCTCCTGGACCGTGATGTGTGGCAAGAATAGCAAAAAAAGTGATTAGATCTTTTTATAGAGGTTGGCGTAGATGACCACACCTTTCTTCTTCTTGTGGCGCTCGCCCATGTCCCCGATATAGTGGGCAAAGGTTGCCTTTACGCCTTCGACTTCGAGCTCGACTTCGCCATTGGGCTTGAAGCCGGGCATCATGGTCTCGATGTTGCCAAAGATGATGATGGTGCCATCGACCATCTGGCCACCGAGCTTGCTCTGGGTGTTGCCCTTGACGATGGTCTTGCCGCCTTCTGCATGGGTCATGAGATGCACATCAACATTGCCGTTGATAACGATCTCGCCACCGGTCATGTACATCCCGACATCACTGCCGGCATTTCCCTTGACAAGGATCTTTCCTCCGGACATGCCTCTCCAGTCGCCACGGTAGGCTGCACCAAGATAGTTGCCGGCATTGCCTTCGATAATGAGCTCCCCGCCCTTCATGGCGGTGGCCGCGAATGCTTCGACATTGCCCTTGGCGAGCAGCTTGCCGCCGGTCATCCAGGCCCCGACATACAGGTCGGTGCTGCCTTCGATGACCATCTCGCCGGCGCTCATCTTAAAGCCAAGATACTTGACCTTTTTGACATCGCCTTTTACAACGACCTTTGTGTCCGCTGCGGTTGCACCTGCATTGCCGCTGACCTCAAAATATTTGCCCAGTGTTGAAGTGGTGTTTCCTTCATATACACTGAGTTCGGCTATCTGGGAAGCGGTCTTGCCTGCGAATCCATCGGGGGTTACATTGTCCGCCTCGAGGTACAGTGCGGGCGGGTTCTTCATGGTTATGGTTACAGTTTCCATTTTTTCCTCACCTACACATGTGTTGCATCAACTTCGAGCGCATACGGGTTGGGGACAAAGTGGTGCCCGAGTGCTTCATAGTTCGCCTGGGTTATGCTGTAATACTTGAGGAACTTCTCGTTGATATCACGCATAACCTGCGGGTTGTCGTTCACCTTGGCATTGACCCAGAGGGTTCTCTTGTTGCCGGTGCCAACGATCTCGCCGGCCCGGACTACTTCGACACCGCTCTTGAATACGTGTGCACAGCGTGAGAATGCCTTTTCGATATCTTCGGGGTCTGCTACCGGTTTGTCTGGGTTGAAGTTGTAGACTGCAACATCCGCATCCATGCCGGGCTTTAAGCCGCCGCACATGTGACCAAGGCCGAGGGTTTTTGCCGGGCCTGCACGGGTCATCTGTGCGAGTTCGTAGAGACTGAGCTCCTTGTCGAGGCTGCCGAGACTGGTCTGGGAAAGGACTTTGCCCTTGTGCTTGAAGGTGTCGAGCAGTGCATCGCGGGCCTTCCTGCTCATGAGCCACTTGATGACGCGGGGGTACCGGGTGAAGGGTCCTGCATTCGGGTGGTCGGTGGTGATGTAGCAGCGCATCGGGTCTTTGATCATTAAGGGGATCTCAAGACCGATTGCCCACTGGATGGCACAGACCGAGACGCTCGGGCTGTAGATGTAGGGCACGACACCGGCTGCGGTCTCAAGTTCCACATCACAGTTTGCCCACTTTAAGTTGTTGAGCCCGGTCAGGTGGTGCTCGAACGGACCGTCAGCAGTCATCGTGGTGGTCTCGTCAAGGGTGACGTTACCGGTATCGATGGTGATGTTCTTGTTCTGGTTGACGTAGTCGGTGATCTCCTTGGCACCTGACTCGAAGTCTTCCCAGGTGGTTCCCTTGTAGGAGTGGAACTGGGAGTGGGTGAGGTGCATTACCGTTTCACGGCCGAACTTGTTGTTGGCCTTCATGCCGTGTGCAAGTGCCAGTGTGTCAAGCGTGGTCTGGTAACATCCGGGGTTCCCAAGGTTGTTGGGGTGGATGTGCATGGAGTGCGGGAGACCGAGGTACTCGTTTGCCTCCATAAGTCCCTTGACGATCTCTGCGGGAGTGATGTCAAAGTACGGGACCGGGTCATTGACCGAGAGACAGTTCAGTCCCCAGGCCCATGCTTCAGTGCCGCCGGGGTTGACTACCTTGACTGCATAGCCTTTGGTAACGCGGAGCATCCAGGCGATATAGGCTGCCGTGTTCTCGATCTCGTGGTTCTTGAGGTACTCTAAGACAAACCAGTTGTTGCCAAAGACCGGGAATGCACCCTCGTCAATGATCGGGGTGTCACGGATCTCTTCGTGCACGTGCTTGGCAAACATGGGGGGCATAGCTGCTTCCATGGCAGTCGTGTATCCCATCTTCGCATACTCGTACCCGGTCTTGAATGTCGTGGGAATTGATGCCCCGCCGCCCATCCGCTCCATGCCCTTTGTCGGGGTGCAGCTGAAGAGCTTGTCTTCAGGCCGGTAGATCCTGCCAAGGTTGACTTTCGGGCCTGCGATGTGGGCGTGGATCTCCACGGCACCGGCCATGACGGTCTTGCCTGATGCATCGATGACTTTTGCACCGGATCCAACCTTATCGACAATCTTGCCATCCTTGATGGCGATATCCTTCTTGTCGCCCTTTATTCCCTGGACCGGGTCAAAGACGTTTCCGTTCTTGATGATATATTCTGACATGATTATGCAGCTCCCTTGAGCTTCCTTACGCGGTCACGGACCATGATGAGGAACTGCTCATCGGTGAGCATGCCCTCCGGGGGTTCAACAACCTTGCGGCAGTCGATTGGCACGTTGTCCATACGATAGCAGTTCCCACCGGTCTCAACACCGTTGAAGGCTACCGGGATATGGAGTTTCGAGACACCGCTTGTCGGGGTCAGGTGCGGGTCAATGCAGACGGAAGGGATGCCGGCAATGTGCTTGACAGCGCTGATGGGGAAATGTGCTCCCGGGTCGCTTCCGATGGTGAACATAGCGTCAACTTCACCGCGATTCAGCAGGTCGATCGAGCTTGTATCGCCGGGGTTGTAGCGTGCGAACCCACGGGTGAGATCGACTGAGTACGGGAACCCGAACTGCCAGGCAAACACTTCTCCGGAGCCGGTCACATTGTAGTGGCCCCGCATGGGCATGATCGAGAACTTCGTGTACTCGTTGAGATCCTTGGTCACTGCAATGGCTTCATCGATGTTGTGGTTCTTTCCAATCGACTGGGTGACACCCATGCCAAAGAAGATGATACCAAAGCGGCCGCTCTTCATCATGTCGGCGGCTTCACGGATCTTCTCTTTGGGAATACCTGCTACTACATCGGGGAGCCACTCGCCCTTGAACGCAACACGGAGTGCGTTTAAGAGTTCGTAGTCCTTGCCCTGCTCGAGCTGCAGGTGGACGTCTGCCATCTTGGCGGTGTCGGTGACACGGGGGTCGACGACAATCATCTTGCGGCTCATCTGTCCCTTGCCGGTAAAGAACCCGCGGGGGAAGATGGAGTACCGGGACATGTGCCGGGGGTGGGCGTGGGCTGGGTTGCATCCCCAGAATATGACGCGGTCGGCACGGTTCTTGACTTCACCAAGGGTACAGGTCGGAAGCCCGTTATCCTGCACGGCGATTAAGGTGGTGCCGTGGCAGACGGCTGCGGTGTTGTCACAGCAGGCTCTCGTGATCTCGGCGATCTCGTTACCCACACTCTGCGCCTCGCAGTTGGTGGAACTCCAGCCGTACATGAGGGGCTTTTTTGCCTTTGCAAGCATGCTGGCGGTATAGTCTGCCGCTTCAGCATAGCTGATCTCTTTCCATGAGCCGTCTTCCTGGCGAAGCCGGGGACGGGTGACACGGTCCTTTGCCTGGGAGTGCAGGAATTTTTCTGAACCGATCACACAGGCATTGAAGACTTCGAGAAGTTGTTTGCCGTCATCCGATACAACGACTTCAATATCATCGCAGAGCGTTCCGCAGAAGGGGCAGATTACATCAGTGATAGTCTTGGTCATCCTACTTTCACCCCGCATTGTTTCTGCACCAGTTCGATGCCGAGGAGGATAGGTTCGTTGATTGCAACCTCTATTGTTACCGGGGTTCCCTTGAAGGTGGGCATACCGGTTGAGTAGGTGTTGGGGTCGATGATGGCGTTTGCCCAGGGTCCCATGGGGATAAAGGCAAGGCCCGGGTTTGGACCCTGTGCGGATTCAACTGCTTTGACAATGACGCTGCCGTGAGGGCTGGTGACCCTGACGTTGGTGTTCTTCCATACGCCAAGTGCTTTTAAGTCCGCTTCGTCCATCTCGATGATTCCGCAGGCGGTGCGGTACAGGGGCTTTTCCTTGCCACCTTCGATTGCAACGCCCTGCTGGATGGTCCTTCCGGAGATCAGGTTAAGGGTAATGTTCTTTGTCATGGTACTCCTCACTTCAGACCTGGGAAAGGGCGCTTGTCTCTCCTCTTCCCGACAGACGGATCACGTCATAGGGGCAGGCATTGACACAGACTCCGCAGCCGGCACAGAGTTCGGCCTTGACATCAAGGTGAACAGACTTGCCATTCCTGACCGCGTAGATTTTCTCCTTCGTAGCCGGGTCCACGGTATGTAGCTCGAGGGCATCAACCGGGCATGCAATGACGCAGTTGCCACAACCGGTGCATTGCTCCATGTTAATATGTACAGAAAACGCCATGCGTATCACAACACTTGTCGTCGTAATTGCATTTGTTGTTTAGCAAATTAGTTAAAGATATCTAAATTAACAAATGGTTAATTTTTTTATTTTAACTTAACTCTAAAAATTTTTTGTGCATGTGTGGTTAACTCCGCGGATCCCGCTCTTACCGGCCAGGTCGCTGCCGCCAGGTCTCCGCCGTTTCGTATCCCCCGAGCCGGGTGAGGGTGTCCCGGAATGCGGGAGACCTGATGGCATTGATGAGGGCAACGAGACGCGTGTCGTCTGCATGCTCCTTACGGAATGCGAGTTCGTATCGTTCCTGCGCCACCGGCACGAACGGGAGCCCAAGAGCCTTTGCAGCACTGTAAACGCACATGCCGGCGTCCGCCTCTCCGCTTTTGACCGCAAGTGCAACGGCTATATGGGTGGTCACTTCCTGCTCGTATCCCGGGATGGTCGCAGGATCGATTCCAGCCCGCTTGAGCTCATAATCGAGAAGCATCCGGGTGCCGGAGCCTCTCTGCCGGTTGATGAACGTGCAGCCGGCCAGATCACTCAGGGCTAGTCCATCCCTTGAGACGATTCCCTGCTGCCGTTCTGCCACACAGATGAGTTCCACATCCGTTCCGGGCAGGTACTTATCCAGGTATGCAGTATTGTAACTCCCATCCTCTGCGAGCAGGTGGGTTGGCGCAGCATGACATTCATTCTTTTTTAAGGCAAGAATCCCGCCCATGCTCCCTGCGTGCGTGGAGAGGAGGCAGATGCCCTGTGGGCTGATGAGGTCTGCCAGGTAATCGATGACCGGGTCGTGACTGCCGGTGATGATGAGGGCATTTGCCGCCTCTGAGGCCGGCACCATCAGCCGGGCATCCACTTCTTCACCGGCATCGAAACCTTCCGATGTTTTGGGGATGCAGATGTACGCGTTTGCCCGCACACCGCTCATCTGGACCCCGGAACCCTTGGACTGGGGGGAGACTATCCACCGGCTGCCTACCCGTCCCAGCGTACAAAGAACAAACTCGTCCGAGCCGATCTCTTTAGCTATTGCTGTTGTTATATGCGCCCGGATTGTGTCGGGTTCTGTCACGTTCAGCCCATAGTTCCTGAGGAAGGGGAAAACGATCTCCCTTATGACGGTGAGGGCCGAGAGCGGGTAGCCGGGCAGACCTATGACCGGTTTTTTGTCGATCCGGCCGATGATGACTGGTTTGCCGGGCCTGATTGCCACCCCATGGACGAGCACTTCACCGAGTTCTGCGATCACATCTGCGGTGTAGTCTTTTGTTCCCGCTGAAGAACCTGCAGAGACAATCACGATATCGTTCTCCTTACAGGCAGCGAATATCGCGTTACGGATCTTCTCCGGCCTGTCCTCAACGAACGGGTACCGGGTGCAGGTAGCCCCCGCCTCATCGAGCATGGCCTTTGCCATCACCGTATTGCTCTCCACCACCTGGCCGGGTGTCGGGCGGGTGCCGGCAGCAACGAGTTCGCTTCCCGTGGGAACGAGCCCTATCCGCACTGCGATCACTTCAGGGTGAGTGATACCGTACGTGGCAAGAGCCCCGAGTTCGTGTGACCGGATCCGGTGAGCTGACGGCATTACCATCTCGGACTCGGCCAGGTCTTCTCCTGCCGGGCGGACATGCTGCCAGGGAGCAGCGGCTTTACGGATCGTATAGGTGCTATCAGCTTCCCAGACATCCTCTATCATAATAACTGCATCATATCCCGGCGGGACCACGTTGCCGGTGTTCACCCGGACGGCCCGGGGCAGGATGACCGGGTGCTGCTCGGAGGCTCCTTTTGTATCCCCGCTCCGGACTGCAATGCCGTCCATGGCTGCAAGGTGGATCTCCGGCACCGAGTACCGGGCGAAGATGGGGCCTTTTGTTATCCTGCTGGCTGCTTCTTCAAGTGGCACCTGCACTGCTGAAGGTGTGCAGGTGAATTCGCGGGTGAGGAGAGCAAGGGCATCATCCAGTGGCATGACCGAGAGATAGCGTTTTACCACAGGATCACCTCAACAGCGCTGCCCTCTTCGAGTCCCTCGGCACCTGCCGGGATGCGGACAAGGCCGTTGCTCCGGATGAGGGTATTGAGGAGCCCGGATTTGCCAAAGAGCGGTGTTGCAATTCCGTTCTCAACTATTACCCTGACGTACTCTTCCCTTCCCCGCTGTGAAGGGATGTTGATGGCAAGGGTAGCCCTGACTGTCCGCTGGAGTGGCTGCTCTATGCCAAGCATGCGGTCTATGAGCGGCCGGACGATCGCGATGAGTACAACAAATGCAGAGGCCGGATGTCCCGGCAGGCCAAAGACCGGTTTTCCCTGGATGCGGCCGATGATGGTTGGTTTGCCCGGGGCAATTGCAATCCCGTGGACGAGCACTTCTCCCATGGTAGCTATGATAGCGGCAGTCATGTCCCGGTCATCCTTGGAACTTCCCCCCGACAGGAGAACAACGTCGCATTCCGGTACGGCCCGGGCAAGGATCGTTTCGAATGCATGCCGCTCATCGGCAATGATCCCGTAGAGCCGGGGAATGCAGCCGTATTCGGTGAGATACGCGGCGAGCATGGAGGCATTGGCGTCCCGCACCTGTCCCGGGCCGGGAACTGCGGTCACCGGCACGAGTTCGTTGCCCGTTGAGATGATCCCGACCACCGGTCTTTTTGCAACCGTAACCGCGGCACAACCGCACGCAGCCAGCACTCCTGCATCCTGGGGGGAGATCCGCCGTCCCGCGGAAAAGACCGTCTCGCCTTTTCTGAAATCCTCATCATGGAGAAGCACGTTCTCTCCATGGGAAACTGCTTTTTTCACCAGTACCGTATCACCTGTCTCTTCTGTATATTCCACCATCACCACGGCATTAGCTCCTGCAGGCAGGACACCCCCCGTGGGAATATACGTACAGGTACCTGGCCCGGTTGCAGCAGCTGGTTCCGACCGGCCCATGGCGATGCGCCCGGTGCACTGGAGAAGGGCTGGTATTGCATCGCCGGCTCCCGCGGTATCTGCGGCCCGGACTGCGTAACCGTCTACAATAGAGCGGTCGAACCCGGGGATGTCAGTATCGGCAGTTACCTCACCTGCAAGGATCCGGCCCCCCGAAGACTCTAGGGGAATTCTCTCGGCGACCATAGCAGGGGAGATCCCAATGACCGTAGCTACTGCGTCAGTAACCGGAATAACAGTAAGAAACCTGCTCATTTGAAGCAGCCCAGCTGGCAGTCCCGGATCTTGATCCGGTTTTTCGTGCAGTATTCTCCAACTGCACTCCGGGTCACTTTTGCTTTCTCTGCAATGGCAAATGCCTGCGGGCAGGTGATCTTCTCGGTGATGTCGGCTTCCTGTAATGCTTTTTGAATTGTGTCGTCAGTCATAGTAACCTATATCCTGTTTACTTCTTCCTTGGGTATACCTGTTGTGGAATGTGCACGATCCTGCCCGGGCTGCCAAAAAAAATCCTGTGAAGAAACGGTTGCTTTTTTTAGTCCGTTATCTTCCGAAATTTTCCTATCCTCCCGTTCGTGGTGAAGGCAGCTGGGGAACGGGAAGTGAGATCCTCCGGTGAACCCGTGGACCTGAAGAGCCAGGGGGCAGTTGCCTGAAAAATGACCCGGCTTTACCGGTACCGTCCGGTGATACTCCCTCCCGGTAGTTCCATAAAAAAAAGCAAAGTCTTAAAAAATAGTCCGATGAATTATTCATTGAGTGCGATATCATTCTCCGCTGCATTTCCGTTCATCTCTGCTTGCGATGAAGACCTGAACGTGGATCTGCGCCGGTTCTCTCCCCATTTCCTGAGAGATTACGAACACAGGGCAATACAACTACTGGTGACCAGGCAGGATTCGGATTCATGCATGCACATTTTTTCCTTCTCTCAAGTTCCGTGCCGGTCGAACGCCTGTCTTGGATCGAAGAGTCACTCAAGTTCTTCTTTGTCCAGCTCTATCCCGAAACCCTGATGCACCGCAAAACGGCAGAGTGCCCGGTCTTCTCTTTCTTCCTGACCGGCGATGCTCTCTACAGCCTCGAAGATCCCGAGACCCTGCAGGTCTGGAACATCATCCTCTCCTTTTCGCAGGTCCGCATTGTCTGCGACCGGCAGGAACTCGACCTGCGGGGAATCTCGATAGGACCCCTCCGGATGAAGTACCCGGACCAGGTTATCGATACCAACAGCCCCGGCCCTGACACAAAATCCTCGTTCTGGAAGGATCTCGTCCGTGCAGCCCGGCAGAGCAAACCCCCGCTGCCGGGTACTCTTGGCTGGTTCCAGACTGGCTCTCCGTATATGCACCGCTCGGCATGGTATGGCCTTTGCTTTCTTTCAGCAACCATTGGGGATCGGCTCTCTGCGGAACTCTACGCATTCCTTGACGGGGTTCATCTCGGCCATCATGACCAGCGCCCGAATGATGCTGAAAATATCGGAGAAGGTTTTACTGCATTGAGTGAACGTGCTGTCACTGCGGGGCTCGACTTCCAGGCCCTCGTCTGCGGCCGTTCGGCAACGGCACGGGGGTACAGCACGTGGGATGACGGGCAGGGGGCCATCATATCGACCTGCACGAACCGGCCGTTTAAGATTCGCGATCTCCACCAGATGATCGACCGGTTCTCCCAGTCCCACACGATCCTCTCTTCTGATTCCGGTGCGATCCAGCTCAGGAATCAGGGTGCAGTCTCCACCCTGGACCGGGCCGATAAGACGAGTAAAGCCCCCCCGGTAACGATCCTCATCACGCAGCGTCCTTACAGCACGGAACTGGCTGCCGGTGCGGTTGCATTTGCAGCTGCCTGTGCCCATGCCGGTATCCTGACCCGGGTGATCTTTATCGAGGACGGGATTTATGCGGTGACCGGGACGCACCGGGCACCCCCCGGTTCAGCGGAGTATAACCTCCAGGATCTGATCAATGCGGTTGCCGGGAGCGAGAACCTCCATTTCTTTGCCTTCACTCCTTCGCTGCAGAAACGGGGGATTACCAAAGACAAGTCTCTCAATGCGGTACTGGATATCGGGTATCCGGGGTTGGGGAAGATCTTCTTCTATCCCCCCGGCCATGTCCTGGCTGGACATCAGCGGGTGCTGGTGTTTTAACACCTTTTTTTAAGAAACCTGCCGGTTGCCGGTCATATGATCGGCTCGTTCCAGTCTGTAAATCCGCGATCCAATGTCGTCACTGCAACCGTTTGAATTCTGAATAAAAACATACGGTTGATAAAAAACCATTGACCCTCAGATGGTGAAAAAAGGGAAAACAAAAAAAATAAACGGTTCATGCAGCAGTTTTTACTGCAACCGGGGCCTTTGCCACTTTCTTTTTTACCCACGTCAACTCATTTCCCTTGAATTCAAACGAGTTCATGGTGTACACTCTCATGCCGGTCGGGAGTACTGATATGTCTGCATTCACCGGGGCAATAACTGCTGCACCATAGCGGGGTATCATACCGTCAGTTGCCCTCTCTTTTTTATTGATCTCTTCGATCAGCTTTGCCGGGATTGCTTTATTGAATGTTACCAGAACTTTTACAATATCGCGGTGCCCTTCGTTCATGCGTTCAAGCCTAACGAGGGTGTCGTACCCGCCGGCCTGTGGCTGGGGGGTCATCTTCCAGCCATCGTAGGTTGAATAGACACGCTTGAGTTCCTGCATTGCAAAATCATTCATGATGTCGGTATTGCTGCCCATAAGTAATCATTCA
>JBAXDE010000045.1:0-10171 GCA_037141115.1 Methanomicrobiales archaeon
TTTGGGAGTAAGCCCTCCCGCCTCGTTATGAGTTGGCGGGAATCAAGGTTACTACCCGGCACGGAAGGCCCTGATCGCGCTTCGCGCCATGACACCGACAATCCATCTGCTCATGCTGATCGGCTCGGTCGGTGCGATGGCGCTCGGACTCTGGGGCGAAGCTGCGGTCCTGATCTTTGTCTACTCGCTCGGCGACGTGCTTGAGTCTTTTGCGGTTGACAAGGCGCGTGGAGCGATCCGGTCGCTCATGGAACTGATGCCGAAGGAGGCACTGGTCAGAAGAAACGGCTGCGAATCGGTCTGTGCGGTCGATTCGATCAGCGTCGGTGAAATCGTGATCGTCCGTCCGGGCGAACGGGTCCCTGTCGACGGCAAGGTTGTCGCGGGGTCGTCGTACGTTGACCAGGCCGCAGTTACCGGAGAGCCGGTGCCGGTGCGGTGCGAACCCGGTTCCGATGTCTTCGCCGGGACGATCAACCAGAACGGGTCCCTTGAGGTCCGGGTCACCAAGCCTGCGTCCGAGACAATGCTCTCGCGGATCATCCTCTCGGTTGAGGAGGCACAGGCGCAGCGGACCTCGTACCAGCGGTTCTCGGACTCCTTCGGGAAGTGGTACACGCCGGCAATGTTCGTTCTTGGCGTGCTCGTTGCCACCGTACCGCCGCTCTTCTTCGGCGCCGAGTGGTACCCGTTCATCTACCGCGGGCTTGTTGTCTTCGTAGTCTCGTGCTCGTGCGGTCTTGCCCTATCGGTTCCTGTCGCAGTCGTAGGCGCGATGGCAAACGCCGCGAAGCAGGGGACCGTCTTCAAGGGTGGCGTCTATCTTGAGACGGTTGACACGGTGAAGGTGATCGCGTTTGACAAGACAGGGACCCTGACCATCGGCCGGCCCGCGGTCACGGATGTTGTAACCTTCGGGGATCTCCGAAAAGACGAACTGCTCGACCTTGCCGGTTGCATCGAAGCGCGGTCCAGCCACCCGCTTGCGGCCGCAATCGTCCGGAAGGTTAAAGAAAGCGGTACGTTCTCTGCCCGGCCTGTTGAGAATTTCGAGGAGACTGCCGGGCGGGGGGTATCGGCCACCATTGACGGCCGGGCCTGCCGGATCGGCAGCCCCCGTGCCCTGCTCGAACAGGGTGTCGATACCCACCAGGCTGAAGAGGCAATCGCCAGACTTGAGAGCGAAGGCCGGACTGTGGTCCTTGTCAGTTGTGACGGAACCCTCGCCGGTCTCATCGCGATCGCTGATGAGATGCGTGCCGGTGCGGTTGAGGCTCTCCAGCGCCTCTCGCGTGCCGGCGTCCGGACCGTGATGCTGACCGGTGACAATGAACGGAGTGCTCAGGCCATTGCACGCCGTGTCGGTGTTGACGAGTATCGGGCCGGTCTTCTGCCAACGGACAAGGTCGACGTTGTGCGGCAGCTCAGGGAGCAGTACGGTGCGGTCGCCATGGTCGGCGACGGGATCAATGACGCACCGGCCATGGCCGTTGCAGATGTCGGCATCGCTATGGGTGCGGCGGGCACGGACATCGCGATCGAAGCCGGGGATGTTGTCCTGATGTCCGATGACCTCGGAAAGATTGCGTACGTCCGGGAGCTCTCCCACCGGACCGTAACCACGATCCGGCAGAACATTGCCGTCTCGCTGATCAACGTTGCGTTCATGGTCATTGCAGCACTGCTCGGGTACCTCGGGCTGGTCACGGGGCTGCTCCTCAATGAGGCGAGCGCTGTCTTTGTGATCCTGAATGCCCTGCGGCTGTTGAAATGGAAGAGCAAAACCGAGCTCACACTTGCAGCGGTAGAGCAATCTTCTGTCGCGATCCCCCGCGAGACAGTAGCAGCACCCGCCGTAGCACGATGCTCCTGTGCGGGGCCGGCTACCGAAATACCAGTATCATCTCCGGAGAGCAGGGGGTCTGCGGGATCCAGTTGTTCCTGCACGGCCCCACTCACTGAAGCACCGGCTCCGGCTCCTGTTGTTGTTGCTGTAAAAAGTTCCTGTTGCTGTTCCGGAGAGACACAACTGACAGGCGCATCCGCTCCTGCTCCCATGACCCGCGATGCGAATGAACCGGGGGCATTGGAGATAGCGACATTCCGGATCGAAGGGCTTGGCTGTTCCTGTGAAGGGCAGATCGTTGAGAAGCAGGTAAGATCTCTTCGCGGGATAGTAGCGTTCGGTCTGAACCCAATCACCAACAAGATGAAGGTCAGTTACGATCCCTCGATAGTTACCATCCATGACATTGAAGCAGCAGTGAAAAAAGCGGGAGTGACCGCTATACTATTAACGTGAAAGTGATTCAGGAGTCCCTGGGATCTTTTCAACATTCCAATCCTCTTTTTTTCATTTCAAACAATGATGAAATACTCAAGTATTAATATCTTGGAAGTCAACAATTGTTTCAATTAAAATTGAATTACTCCTCAAGATTTATTCAGAACAGGTATGTCCCATGGGAAATGATAACAAACCCTGCTGTGCTGCCGATGCACTTCGGCGCATCCGGCAAATCCCGGTCAACGGGATTCCGACCGGGATCTGTATGCTCGATGAATGCATAGCAGAAGTAAAAACGCAGGATCTTAAGAGCGATCCGGAGATCCGGGATTCACTCCTCAAACGAATAAAGGTGTACAATTACATCCCCCGGAATGCCGGGGACGAATATGCCCGTGTACTCTATGAAGAATACAAGAAATCCTCCGTAAAACCATGAAGCAAAACCTGTCCATCCTGGTGTGACCTTATGACAAAAATCGAAATTCTCGGAACCGGCTGTGCAAAGTGCAAGCGTCTCTTTGCCAATGCCGAGCAGGCAGTAAACGAACTGAAGATCACGGCAGAGATCGTCAAAGTGGACGACCTTATCGAAATTGTCGAGCGGGGCGTCATGCTCCCGCCGGCGCTCTTCATCAACGGTGAAGTGCGGGCGGAAGGCCGGATACCGGACGTGAATGAGATCAAGAAAATGTTAACGGAGTGAAAACAATGACAGAAAAACCCACATGTTCATGCGGAGCAAACGAACCCAAACGGATCATCTTTCCCTGCGCCGGGCAGGCGAATGTCGGACAACTGACCAACCTTGCAGCAATCCAGTTGACCGAGGAAGGCTACGGCAGTATTGCCTGTGCCTCGCTGCTCGCGATCGGTTCTGAAGGACTGGTCACGAACGCAAAGAATGTCGATGAAGTTGTCATTCTCGATGGCTGCCCGATGCTCTGCGCAAAGAAGATTGCAGAGGCACAGGGAGTCCCGGTAGGACAGCACCTGGTCATGACTGAACTCGGTATCACCAAGGGTCCCTCGAAATCCTATACGAACGACGATATCGAGAAGATTGTCGCTGCGTGCTGGAAAGGT
Organism: Methanomicrobiales archaeon; assembly: GCA_037141115.1. Taxonomy (GTDB): domain Archaea; phylum Halobacteriota; class Methanomicrobia; order Methanomicrobiales; family Methanospirillaceae; genus Methanoregula. Next base: position 3,374 of record JBAXDE010000045.1, read on the forward strand.
GAGGGCAGGATGAAAAAGGCTGCAATACCGGACAAGAAGGCCGGCGGAAAAGATGGTGGGTGCGGCTGCGGATGCGGCGGAACCTGCTGAAACGGTAAGGAGCGAGAACAACGACTAACGAAGCAGGGATCCGTGCGTGGGCTGAAGAGTACGCACAAGAGAATGGCTGGGTGCTGAACCCGGACGAAAAAATACTCGATACGGTTATCCGGGGGCTCGCACGCAACAAGCAGAAATTCGGTGAGCAGTACTGCCCGTGCCGGATTCGGTCCAGAGATGTTGAGAAGGACCGGGCGATCATCTGCCCGTGCATCTACCACCGGGACGAGATCGCGAAAGACGGACACTGCCACTGCCAGCTCTATTACAGGAAGGATTCTGTACAGCCGGTAACGGAGGTTAGTAAATGACCTACGCCCTTGTCACCTGCTCCGGTATCTCGAATACCGGGAAACTTACGACGCAGGCAGCCACCTTGCTTATGCAGCGAAAACCCGGGCAGTACGTCTGGATGCATGCCAAGCAATCCGCCGCAACACTGGAAGCGGAGATCGGGGACGCGGAACAGGTTATCGTGATCGACGGCTGCACAGACTGCTGTGCGAAGAAAAAACTTTCAGCATCCAGCCTCGTCCCCCACCATCATATCATCGCTACCGAACTCGGCATCGAGAAAAAGGGGATGGACGAGGTCCAGTACGATGAGATCGAGAAAGTGGTACGGGCGATCATCAAGGCAGGTCCGGACAGGCAGAATTCAAAGGAGATCTCCTCATGAAAATCGGCATTGTAAGTGACGGTAAATTCGGCGACCGGGCCTATGAGATCATTAAGGAACGGTTCCCTACTGAATGGATCATGGCACCGTTCCCGCAGAGCGTGATTGCGGATGATATTGAACTCACGCTCCCGGAATGCGATCTTTACATCTCCTATGTCCGTCACCCGGATGTCGCTTTAGCGATCATCGAGAAAATGAAACCAGTGATCCTCGGGGTCAGTTTCGGACCCGGGTTTCTCCGGCAGGCCAAGGCAATCAATGAGGATATCGTTGCGCCCCTGACGATGTGCTCGCTTGAAGACACTACCTGGGTACCGGCAATCAATGAGTATGCAAAAGTGTTCGGTCGCCCCTCGTTTGACGTAACGGTACAGGAAGACGGCACCATTGACAATGTCCGGGTAATCCGGGGCTCTCCCTGCGGTTCGACCATTGAGGCAAGCGCAGAACTGCACGGGACACAGCTCAGCCCGGAACAGCTCCAGCATTATGGCCTGCGGATCTGCCACTTCTGCCGGGCGCCCCGTTTCGGCAAGACCTGCGACAAGGAACTGTCCGGGCTCCTCCACATACGGGAACTCATGCGATCCATCAACAACGTGTCTCCCACAGCGGGTGCACGGGTACGCCAGTTCACCGAAGATATGGAGAAAATTATCGATCAGAAAATAACCGGAGGATAACACCATGCAGGATTATTTACAACTATTCGCCGACTGGGTGACATACTCGATCCTCGGCCTGTTACAGGGTACTCCCCTTGCATCATCAGTGAACTTCTTCGTCTACGACTCGATCAAGGTGACGCTGATGCTCGCCGTGATCGTCTTTGCCGTTGGGGTTGTCCGCACCTACATCACCCCCCAGCGGGTGAAGAAATGGGTGGCAGGACGCAGCGAAGGGGTGGGCAACGTGGTTGCTGCCCTTCTTGGCATTCCCACGCCGTTCTGCTCCTGCTCGGCAGTACCGCTCTTCATCGGATTTGTGGAATCCGGTGTACCGCTTGGCATCACCTTCTCGTTCCTGATTGCATCTCCGCTCATCAATGAGGTAGCAGCAGCCATGCTCTTTGCAATGTTCGGCTGGCAGATTGCGCTTATCTACATTGTCTCGGGTCTCATCATCGCAATTGTCGCCGGTATTATCATCGGGCGTCTCCACCTGGAAAGCGAGGTCGAGGAGTTTGTGTACAAGTGCAAGATACACGAGCAGGCCGAGAAACCAATGACCGGGCGGGAGCGGGTCGATTTCGGTATCAGCGAATCGAAGAGCATCACGTTAAAGGTTCTGCCCTACATCCTCATCGGTATCGCCATCGGTGCGATCATTCACGGGTACGCCCCGGCAGATTTCCTGGTCAACATTGCAGGACCCGGCAACCCGCTCGCAGTGCCGATTGCGGTGCTGATTGGTATCCCGCTTTATTCGAACGCTGCCGGTATGATCCCGATCATGGAAGTCCTTACGGCAAAAGGCATGGCAATGGGTACGGCGCTTGCGTTCATGATGGCCGTCATCGGGCTCTCCCTGCCGGAACTGATCATCCTCCGGAAAGTGATCAAGATCAAACTTCTTGCGGTTTTCGTGGGAATCATGTTCGTGGCGATCACCCTGACGGGATATTTGTTTAATGCGATATTAGGTTAGAATTCAGAGAGGAGAAAAGAGAGGCATGACAAAATCAGATGAGGCGGTTGCCGGTTTCAAGGGTGGATTTTCCTGTACTCAGGCACTATTGTCCACCTTTTCAGAAGAACTGGGAATGGACCGGGCAACCGCGTGCAAAGTTGCCAGTGGCTTTGGCGGAGGAGTCGGGCGGACCGGGAACATCTGCGGCGCGGTATCCGGCGCCCTCATGGTGATCGGGCTGAAATACGGGAAGGCCGTACCGGAAACCTGTGCGGAGCGTGAGAGAACCTACGAACTCGTACGAGAGTTTGTCCGGGAATACACAGTCCTGCACGGTTCGGTCAATTGCACAGACCTGCTCGGGTATGACCTGAGCAATCCGGAGGCACATGCAGAAGCGCAGGAAAAACGCATTGCCGGCCAAAAGTGCCCGAAACTGGTGGAGGATGCAGTGCTCGTCCTTGAAAAAATAATCAAAGCACATCCCTGAGGCAGATAAGAATGAACACGACTAAGCAACTCTCCTTTCTTGACCGCTACCTGACGCTCTGGATCTTCCTTGCCATGGCTGTCGGTATCGGCATCGGGTACTTTATGCCCGCAGTACCGTTACTGATAACCGGCCTTTCAATCGGGACCACGTCCATACCGATCGCGATTGGGCTCATCCTGATGATGTACCCGCCGCTCGCGAAGGTGAAGTACGAGGAACTCGGCAGGGTGTTCCAGAACACCAAGGTTCTCGGTCTCTCACTCGTCCAGAACTGGATCGTTGGTCCGGTACTGATGTTCGCCCTTGCGGTTATTTTCCTCCGCGACCAGCCGCTGTTCATGTACGGGCTGATCCTCGTTGGCATTGCAAGATGTATCGCGATGGTGATCGTCTGGAACGATCTTGCTGAAGGTGACTGCGAGTACTGCGCTGCCATCGTGGGGATGAACTCGCTCTTCCAGGTATTTTTCTACTCGGTCTATGCATGGTTCTTCATCACCTACCTGCCACCCCTGCTCGGCCTCGGAGCCGGCTCTGCAGTGTCGATTACCATTGTCCAGATCGCGGAGAGCGTTTTCATCTACCTCGGCATCCCGTTCATTGCCGGGATGGTCACGCGGTATGCCCTGATCCGGGTGAAATCAAAAGCGTGGTACGAGCAGGTATTCATACCGAAGATCTCGCCCATCACCCTCATCGCCCTGCTCTTCACCATCATCGTGATGTTCTCGCTCAAGGGCGAGTATATTGTGAACGTGCCGTTTGATGTGGTCCGTGTCGCAATCCCGTTGCTCTTCTACTTCGTCATCATGTTCTTTGTCAGCTTCTGGATGTCCCACCGTCTTGGCGTCGATTACGCAAAGTCGGCCTCGCTCTCGTTCACCGCTGCGTCCAACAATTTCGAGCTCGCGATTGCAGTTGCGATTGCGGTTTTTGGTATCGCGTCACCGGCAGCATTTGCTACGGTCATCGGGCCGCTTGTCGAGGTGCCGGTGCTTATCGGTCTCGTGAACGTCTCGCTCTGGCTCAGGGAAAAATGGTACGGCGGAAAGAATGACGGCACGTGCAGCACGTCGGTGCGGTGAAACAAAATGAGGACCTTATGAAAAAGAAGATCCTGTTCATCTGCACCCACAACTCCGCCCGCTCCCAGATGGCGGAAGGGTACATGAAGTCTAAATACGGTGACCGGTACGAAGTATTCAGCGCCGGTACGGAAGTTACCCGGGTTCACCCGATGGCGATCGCGGTGATGCAGGAGATCGGAATCGATATCTCCGGGCACCGGTCAAAACTGACGGATGAATTTTACGGAACGGGTATTGAGACTGTCGTTACGGTTTGCGACGCGGCAAACAAAGCCTGCCCGTTCTTCCCGGGCGCACAAGAAGTGATTCACCAGAGTTTTCCCGACCCTTCGGCATTCACCGGGTCTGATGAGGAAGTCCGGGCCGGGTTCCATAGCGTAAGGGACGAGATCATCCGGTGGATTGACGGGACATTCGGACCAGAGAGTGCGTGAGAACGATGGGGGAGAGTGAAGAGGTCCAGGATCTCCCCGATATCGCTCATCTTTAAATATCGGATAACACAATTCAAGGTATCGAATTCTGAATAAAGAAATCAGTGAGGTATAGTATCATGGCAGACGAAAAGAAGAAAACAGGATTTTTTGCAGCGATTAAGGAATCGATGAACAAGAGCGGCGGATGCTGTGGCGGCGGAGAAACCTGCGGTGCAGCTCCTGACGCAACTCAGGGAAAAGACAAGAAAAAGACCCCCTCGAAGTAACACACCGTACAATCGCGATTAACGGGTCTGTACCCTCCGGGGAAGGGGCCTGTGTTTTTTTAGTAAATTGAGGTAACCGAATCTATGGATAATAATCAAACTGAAACTCCCGTATATTGGGATGCCCTGGTGTTCGGTCTTGTGCCGTTCATCGTCCTTATTCTTATCATCGCCAGCTATGTCCTCTCGTTCTACCCGGTAGTACCGTTCTATGTGAGCGGAGGTATTGCCCTCGTTGCTACACTTTTTGGAGGATACACGCGTTTTGTCTCGGGATTCCGCGACATGTACCACCGGAAGATCACGGTCAATGTGTTTGTTACCGTTGCCCTTATCGCAACGATGGCCGTTGGCCAGTTCCTGTCAGCGGCATTGATCGTTTTCATCATGTCGGTTGTCGGGGCATTCGAGTCCTACACGCTCGATAAAACAAAGAAAAATATCCGGAGCCTGTTGAATTTCGCGCCGAAGATGGCAAATGTGCGTCGCGGCACTGAAGAAGTTTCCTTGCTAGCCGCAGAGGTCCAGATAGGGGATATCGTTGTTATCAGGCCGGGAGAACGGATCCCGGTCGATGGTATCGTCACAAAGGGTGCGAGCAGCGTAAACCAGGCCCCCATTACCGGGGAATCAATCCCGGTCGAGAAAAACGAAGGGAGCGAAGTATTCAGCGCGACCATGAACGAGACCGGTCACCTTGAGGTCCGGACAACGCGAGTCGGTGAAGACACAACTCTTGCCCGCATCGTTCACTTGGTTGAAGGTGCACAGGGCACACGAGCCCCCATCCAGGGAATTGCCGACCGGTTTACGACCTGGTTCCTGCCGGTAGTCATCGTCATCGCGGTGATTGGGTATCTCTTGTCAGGAAAGGTTCTCGTCTTTGTCTCCATCCTGCTGGTTGCATGTCCGTGTGCATTTGCGATTGCCACCCCGACTGCGGTTACTGCCGGGATCTCCAACCTTGCCCGGCGCGGTGTCCTGATCAAGGGAGGCAGTTTTCTCGAACTTTCGGGAAAACTTGACACGCTGCTGGTGGATAAGACCGGGACATTTACCCTCGGCAAACCAAAGGTTGTCGAAGTTATTGCGCTTCCCGGATTCCAGGAAGCGGATGTGGTCCTTCTTGCGGCAACCGGTGAAAAATTCTCTGAACATCCGCTTGCCCGGGCCATCCTTGCCGCTGCCGCAGCCCGGAATATTACGGTTCCGGACCCGGAGGAATTCAAAAGCGAAACCGGCATGGGTATCACCGCACGGTCAGGTGCACACACCCTGATTATTGGCAAACCGGAATTCATTGAGTTGAAAGGTGTACACCCGGGAGAGGACGTCCTCGCCATTGTCACAAAACAGATGGACCTGGGACGGACCGTCATCATGGTCACCCGCGATACTACGGTCGTGGGACTGATCGCCATTGCCGATGAGATCCGCCCGGGAACTGCGGAGGCCATTGCGGCTTTACGGAAGATGGGGATAAAGAACATCGTCATGCTCACCGGGGATAACGCAACGGTTGCAAAGGCCGTGAGTGCCTCGATCGGCGTTGACCGTTACCAGGCAAACCTGCTTCCGGAGCAGAAACTTGCGGTGGTTGAGGAACTTCAGGCAAAGGGGCAGATTGTAGGGATGATTGGCGATGGGATCAATGACGCCCCCGCCCTTGCAAAAGCAGATGTGGGTATCGCAATGGGTGCATCAGGTACCGATGTCGCGATTGAGACTGCCGATGTCACCCTCATGAAGGACGATCTCTGGCAGTTCGTGGACTTTGTCTGGATGTCGAAAAAAGTCATCCGGCGGATCAAGATCAATATTGGGCTCTCGATGGTGTACAACGCGATCGGGCTTTTACTCGGGGTGCAGGCTATGCTCTCACCGATAACTGCGACCCTCTACCAGGAGGCGGGGTGTATCTCTGTCGTATTTAGTTCAATCCTCCTGCTGTGGGCAAAACCGGGGTTCAGTCATCCGGTGGAAAAGACGTAATTAGTGAGACTGGTGCTGGCCCGGGTGGTGGACCCGGTGACGGCGCAGCAGGTGGTGGGGTTGATTACGGGGATGGGGGGATGAGGGGGCTGAGATCATCTCCCCCTTAACC
>JBAXDE010000046.1:0-10052 GCA_037141115.1 Methanomicrobiales archaeon
ATATATTTACTAAAATATCGATCTTTCCCTTAGTTTTGGAGGGGATACAAAAAGTCCTTGATATCGATCCTCACCATGCAGAGGCGCAGTTCAAACTAGCTCTTGTGATTCAGAAGACACTGAATAGTAATACAGTGAAGGGGGGCGGACCGGGAAAAATATCCATGAAACACAATACGATGATCCTGAAACCCGGATCCAGACGGGCAATACCCGAAAAAAAGGATTTGCCTTTATGCAGATACATATCGGATTGAATTGATAGGATCTCTCTTTTCTGAATGATGAAAAAAAGATTATTGGGGTTTTAAGCTACCGAATAGCGTGTCCGGTCTTTGAGTTCCTGCTGTTTGCCGGCGTTCCATCCGGATACATCCTGCAGGTACCCGGTTACCCGGCTAATCTGGGTGACATCATGGGAACCGCATTCAGGACAGACAGGTTTACCGCACAGCGGGCAGTACTCAATACCCGAGAGAATCTCATGGGAACAGTGGCAGTGATCGAGCGGGCACATGATTTCAAGATGCGTCTCGCTGCAATTCGGACACGGGCTCTCTTCCACAATGAGGTGGCAGGTGTGGCACTTGTATTTGCGTTCCTTTTCGGGAATCTCGTCCACGCTTTTGAATTTCTGTGCCAGTTTCCGTTGTTCTTCTGTCCAATCCATACTATAACATGGCACAGGTCATTAATAAATATTTAGAACCTGCAGGTTATACGAAAGGCCATTTCACCCACAGATAAGCGTGCATATGCAGATTCGGTCGCGGGGGGCCGTTTGTTTATAAAGGGTTACGCCTTGCGGATGTGCGCAAATCCCTGTGCTGCGGCTGACGGATCCTCTGCCTCATAGATCGCGCGGCCAACGATAATTCCGTCAACAAGTTTTGCAATGATATCCGCATCTCCTCCCTGAGCTCCTACGCCGGGTGAGAGGATCTTTCGTTTACCAACAATGCCCCGTAAGATTTTTACCCGCGCCGGCCGGGTGGCGGGGGCAATGATCCCGTCAGCCCCGCATTCCATGGCGAGTTCTGCTATCTTCTCAGCGGTGCCGCCATGGAAGAACCCGGTAGCTCCCGGGTGACTCATCTCAGCAACCACGTAGCAGGAGCCCCCGCATTCAAACGCGGTCTCAACACAGGCAATCACCGAATCTTTTCCGGTAAACCCGTGGCAGATGATCGAAGAGAACCCGGCATCGAAGACCTGTTCTGCGATCAGCCGGTTGGTGTTGGGAATATCAGCAACCTTGAAATCTGCAATGAGCGGCAGGTCATATTCCGCCAGTTCATCTGCAATAGCAAGTCCGCTGGAGAGCACCAGCGGGTAACCGATCTTGATAGCATCGATGTGAGGAGCACAGGCCTCTGCAATGGACAGGGCAGTTTTCTTCTCTGTTGCATCGAGTGCCAGGATCAGATCAGTCATGGGAAAGCCTCTCCAGCACTGCAGCTACCATAACAGGGAGGGTGATCGTGGCATCGCCGTACACGGTCACTGCCTGCGCCACTTCGGTGATCTTGCCCCATGACCGGGCCTCGTCCAGTGTTGCTCCCGAGAGCCCGCCGAGATCCGGGCGGTCACCGGTCAGCTGGACGGCATAGGAGAACCCGTTGGGGGTCATGAGCATGCTCTGGAGAATGAAGTTCTTCGGAACCCCGCCCCCGACCAGCATGGCACCGGCCTTCTTTGTCGTGAAACAGAGGTCCATGAGAGCCGGCATATCGGAGAATGCATTTACGGTCACCTTGCTGGTCTGGGAGAAGAGCAAGTACTGGAGTCCTATCATCGAGTCCTGCACCGCGGGGCAGTAGATCGGGATATTATTGTGGTACGCAGTATGCAGGATACCTGACTTCAGGTTCTTTCCTATGTGCCGGAGAAGAGCGGAGATGGAGATGGTGCTGCCGGGTTCGAGTTCGGAAAATACTTTCTGCATGAACTCCTCGAAGTGCTCGAACGCCTCGTTCGGGAGATAGACATCGTAGATCCGGTTGATCTCGTCATGCCGCAGTTCGATATCATTACAGAACGCGGTACCGTGGAAATGTTTGCACCCGATAGCCTCGATGATATCGTGCGTGAGATTTGCTCCCGTAGAGACGAGTACATCAATGTGTCCTCCTTTGATGAGATCGGAAACGATTCCGCCCATACCCGCAGGGATCATCGCCCCGGCAAGCCCGAAGAACTTCGTGGTCTCCTTGTCCCGGAGCATCTGGTCATAGATATCCACGGCGCGTGACAGCGATCCGCCATTGTACGCGCCGGCCTTACCCATTGCCACGACCAGTTCATTGACGGTCATCTTCGGTTTCAGGTGCATCTGGGTGACCGGTTCATCGCACTGTTTTGCCATTCTCTTCTTCCCCCCAATTGGGAAGGGTATTGGTGTTCCGTAAAGATAACTGTGTTTCAGGAACTATCATACCAGTTGCTGAAATATTTTTTAAAAAGTTCGTCGATTCTGCACGAACCATGTTTTCTGCCCTTGGTGAACCGGAAAGTCGTTTATTTTAGTTATAACCGGTTTTTTTTGGAAATTCTTTGCTGAAATGGCATTTATTATGCGCTGTGACACCGGTGCGGTCAGAAAGACGAGAAAAAAATTGATTTTTAATATTAATATGAGGAAGATATTTACCTTTTAAGAAATAGTCTATCCAGTATGAAAGATGTCCGGTTAACTATCAAGAAGCGAGCATTCCCGAGCCAGGGACGGGTGCGCCTCAATATCGCGCACTTGCCTGAGCTGGGAATTAAAGAGGGGGATCACGTAGATCTCATCAACGAAACAACAAAAAAAACCGTCACCGCTGCAGTAATTGCTGACACTATGGTACGGGAAGGGCATGTCCGGGTGAGTGAAGAGGATCTCAAGTCGATTGGCATGAGCGATGATGATGAAGTCCTGGTAAGAAAAACCCCGCCATTCCAGGAAAAGGTAAAGAAAGCAGCCGCAGATGCCAACAAATCACTCGCTAAGGGTGTTGATAAACTGGATGAATCGGTGAAGAAGACTGCTGCCGGTGTTAAGGCCGGTGCAGCGAAAACTGCCGCGGCCCTGAAAAAAGAGACCCAGAAGGTATCGGACAGCGTGGAAGAAGTTGTTGCAAAAACCACCGGCAAGGGAAAGAAATCCGTGAAGGTGGAAAAAGCAGCCGAAATAGAAGGATTTGATAACAAATATGATGATCCTGTATTTGATGACGCAGGATTCGATGACGAACATCATTAACGTGCGTTAATTTTTTAACGGAAAAAAACCGTAAATGGGTGAAAAAGCAAATGGCAGCAGAAGCAATAATCACCGACACCGTTCTCATGGGAATCCTTGTTGTTCTCGCAATGGTGATCATCTATCTCATTGTCCGTGAGATACGCATCATGAAGACAGCCAACCGCACCATTGAGCTGGAACTGGAAAAGGACAAACTCAAACTCTTAAAACAGCATGAAGAGTCAAAGGCCTTCCCGTTTACCCGGCTCTCCCCGGAACAGACCGCCGAGATAAAAAATGTTGAAGATGAAAATTCGAGCCTTGAGACGAACATCTATGCAAAGGAAAAACTGATCGAAACGCGGTTAACCCGGCTCGAGAACCTGGTAAAAACAAGAAAACTGGATAATATGTTAGGAAATATCCTAGAACAGGAGAAGCAGGTGAAGTAAATCATGTACCCGGTTATCAACCAGAATCCCGACCAGAATGTAAACGGTGCATCGTTCTGGGATCAGTTCTCTCACATCCAGGGGACGATCGAATCCCGTCTCCCTACATTCGATAAATCACTTGATGCATATTTTGATCAGAATTTTGCCGCCATCATCGAGGAATGGGATCTCGTGACCGACAGCGATCTCCAAAAACTGGAGATGCGTCTTGCAACCGTGAGCGATGAGATCAGCAGCCTGTATGCCGGAAAGCAGACCATCGAGAGCCGGGCAAAAAAGTTAGACACCCTGATCTCGTCTCTGGAGAAGTCGCTATGATCGGCCCGGACAATTACCTGCATGCGTATGTTGACCGCCGGATGAAATATATCGTTGACGAATGGGACCTTGCCACGTATACAGATCTCTCTGATTTTACCACTCGCCTGTATGCCATCGAACAGGAGATTCCCCGCCTGAAAGCCTTTGAGCACACTGCGGCAGACAAACTCACCGAACTCGAAAACCGTGCTGCCAGACTAAAAGGGAGGATGTAAGATGGACTTACTCAGTTTCATCATCATTGTCGTCTGCCTGTGCCTGCTCATCTTCCTGATCTATTATTTTATTAAAGGTGCAAAAGGCGACATCTCGCTCGCCCGCCCGGTGGAGAGCCGGGTCGATGAGTACCTTGACCGCAGGTTCCAGAGCATGGTTGAAGAGTGGCAGCTCGTCTCCCACCCAAAACTCCAGCAGTTCAAGGAACAGCATTACAAGGAGATCGAAAATGACGAAGCGCGTCTCGCTGAACTCAGGAAATATGAGTCCGGGATGCAGACCACACTGGTAACCCTGGAGGCGCGCCTTGACACTGTGGAAAAAGAACTTGCCCGGAAAGATCCCGCCAAAAAGTAAGACATCGCCCGATCTCTTCGCTCAGCTGAAAGGAGAGATCACGGTGATGCGCAAGCAGGGGGAACCTCCGTTAAAGGATCCCCATAGCTTCGCCCAGTACATGTGCGACCTCAGCTCTACTCCTCACCCGATAGCAGAGCTCCGCCAGTGCGTCCTCTGCGGGCGCTGGGCGTGCAAATCCTGCTGGAAGGACGAGTATTATACTTGCAAATCCTGCGCGGGAATCATAACCATTCACACGATGAAGGGTAATGATTAATTTTTCATTTTCCCTGCAGATTTTTTGCTGATGGACATTAAAATCCAATAACTGTTTTTATCAGGATTACTGCATCTCTGCCAAAAGTTAAACACAGTCTATCCTCATCTGCGTATACCGGAACCCGGCCAGGGACGCCAGGCAGGATCCGGGACGGGATACTGCTTCCCGGGATTCATATTCGTTTTGTAATACCGCAACGTCACCTGCATAACCCGGGAAAACCAGAATTTCACTATATTTAATGCTCTTAACACCAAGAGTAGTAAAATCCCATATCGATACGGTGACATAATTGGCTGATGACACAATTCATTCGGAAATCCGGAATGATATTTCCTTAAGGAAGATCATCCAGGATGAACTGTCGGCAGTTCAGAAAAGCCGTGCGGAACTGATGAAACCCAGAGACCATCAGGGAACACTCTTTTTCGTTCTCCTGGTATGTGTTCTTACCAATATCATCTTCTCCCTGCTCCGGCCCGATTATTTCGGACTGTTTATCGCGGCCAGCTTCTACCTCAACATGTACTATTTTATCACCCTGTTGATCCCGACAAATTTCCAGGCAACCAGTCTCCCGGCCGGGGATCTTTCACGGTTTCACACCTGGCTCAAAGAGATCGGGGTAACCTCCGGCACAACCCAGTTTACCCGGTTGTTCATCAACTCGCTCTTCATGAACAGCCGGGCTCTGTCCCTTGGAATCGGGCTAATCTTCTCGATTGATATCGTGTTTGTGCTCATCCATTTTGCCCGGGGGGGCATTCCACTCAGAACCACGATCATTGTCATCACCCAGTGCGCAATTATTGTCATCTTCTACCTGCTGGTCTGGAAAGTGGAACCTTTCTCTACTACATATGTAAAAAAAGTAGAAGAGGCAAAACGCACCCTTCACCGGCAAAAACTGCCACCCCAGCTGGTGACAGCCATGTTCATCTTCGGTTTTTTGATTGCCATATTCCTGTTTCTGACCACCATCATCTATCTGCCGGGGGTGACCCTGAACGCATTTCTAAACCAGTCTCAGCTGACGGAGCTGGGGCACCTGTTCAGCCTTCTTGCCATCCTTGCCTTCAGCCAGTATTTCATCATCCGGTATATCCACGGATATACCAGCAGGACAATGGCTGACCGGATCTTTGACTTCAAGGAACAATCGTTAACAGAACTCCTTGACCGGGAGAACAAAGATCCCGGGAGCCTGTCACTTGATGAAAATCCCCTTGAGACGAGCGCCCTGCTGCTTGAATCCAAGATATTTATCATAAAGCGCAACTCTCTTGCCGGGACATTTCCGGTCTTTGTTGTGGATCTTGACTTCTCGGTGACGATGGACAGCACCACCCTGACCGCAATCAAGGGATATATTGTCGAGAGGAAGCAATAGCGGGAACCCATCTCTCACGGGAAATGCACAAAGTCACGTAGAATTGCCGTTGGTTTTGCATGATCCCAGGACAGGAAGGGTTCAGAAAAAAAGCAGGATAATAAAAAAAAGCAGCGCCCTATTTCTCCGCTTCGAGATTCTTCTTTGCATCCATCAGCTGTTTGATCTGTTCGTCGGGTATTTTTGGAGAGGTTAGATTGAGCCCTTTGATCGCAGATGTGATCACCTCGGCGACAAACGTCCGGGCCATCCACTTGTAGTCTGCCGGAACAATGAACCACGGGGCATAATCCGTAGATGTTGATGACAACATCTCCTCGTAGGCTTTTGTGTATTGATCCCAGAACTGCCGCTCGGCAAGATCGGCAGTGGAGAACTTCCAGTATTTTTCTTTGTGACTGAGCCGATCGAGAAGCCGCCGTTTCTGTTCGTCTTTCGAGATGTGGAGGAAGAATTTGAGGACTACGGTGCCGTTCCTCACAAGATGTTTTTCAAAGGCATTGATATCCTTGTACCGTGCCTCCCAGAATCCCCGGGAATCCGGCCCGATCTTTTTGGGGAGAACTTCCATGCGTTCCGGGTGAACCCGGACTACCAGCACATCCTCGTAATAGGAGCGGTTGAAGATGCCAATCACCCCGCGTTCCGGCAGCACCTTGTAATACCGCCAGAGAAAATCATGGGCATGATCCTCTGCACTGGGAACCTTGAACCCATGGACTTCACAGCCCTGCGGGTTCACCCCGGACATCACATGCCGGATCGTACCATCCTTTCCTGCAGTATCCATTCCCTGTAATATGATCAGGATCCCCCGTTCATGAGAGGCTGCCAGCAACTCCTGGACTTCTGAAAGCGATGCACGATCCTTTTCAAGCATCCTCTCCAGCAGGTCATGGGCCTGGCCTTCACTCATGGTTTTGAGTTGCTCATGCTGCACCCAGCCGGCATCAAATTTCTTCAGCTGCACTTTCTTCCCCGGCGCGATAATGAATTTCCGGAGATACGCTTTTACTTTGGGTCCCTTGACTTCCATTCCGTTCATCTCTGATATCCTTAAAAATAATCAGGCAGGAGTTGCCCCGCCGGTTTTGTTCTTACGTTCGTTTGCGGCAATGATGTCATCCAGCACTTCGGTGATCCTGCCTTTGTACTGGGCCATGTAGAGGCTGTAGTAGAGCCCCCGTTTTGCCATCAGTTCGTCATGATTGCCCTGTTCCACAATGGCACCGTCATCGACCACAAGGATCTTGTCACTGTCCTTGATCGTTGATAAGCGGTGGGCGATCGAAAACGAAGTCACCCCTTCCTGGAGTTTCCGCAGCGCCCCCTGGATCACCTTCTCGGTCCTCGTGTCCACATTCGACGTGGCTTCATCAAGGATCAACATCCTTGGCTGGGCGAGCATGGCCCGTGCGATCGTGAGCAGTTGTCGCTGGCCCTGCGAGAGATTGGCCCCCCCGTCCACCAGCACCGTATCATATCCATGAGGGAGCTGCTGGACAAACGCATCGCAGTCAGCCTGTTTTGCCGCACTGATGCACTCCGCATCGGTTGCCCCGTCCCGGGCGTACTTGAGGTTGTTCATCACCGTATCGGTAAAGAGCAGCGGTTCCTGCTGGACCACCCCGATCTGCCGCCGCAGGCTGTCCTGCGTAACATCGGCGATGTTGATCCCGTCAACCAGGATCTCCCCGCTGTCGATGTCATAATACCGGGTGAGAATGTTGACGATCGTGCTCTTGCCTGCGCCGGTGGGGCCGCAGAGACCGATCTTCATACCGGGGGTTGCAACAAAGTTGGCATCCTTCATCACCCTTCTGCCCGGCACGTAACTGAAGTTCACGTCCTTAAAGACAATGTCTCCCTTGATCCGGGGCAAGGCTTTTGCCCCGGGCTTGTCCATCACATCAGGCGGTGTGTCCAGCACCTCAAACATCCGTCCTGCACCTACGATTGCCGAGACCCAGAAGTTGTAGTTAAAGAAGATGAACGTGAGCGGGAGGATAAAGAGCAGGCAGAACGAGATCGCCGTCGAGAGCGCTCCTATCGTAATCAGGCCATCGTTGAGCAGCTTCACGCCAAAGACCGCAACAACCGCGATCGAGATGAACGCCGAGATGAGACAGAGCGGGCTGATGAAGAGGGAGAGGATATGCGCCCTTGCGCCGGCATGACTGGCATCGAGGGATATCCCGGATTCGAGGATGGACGATGTCTTCTGGTGCCGGTCTGCGATCACCGTCCGCTGGCCTTCGAGTGTCTCTTCAATTACACCGTTTAAGTCTCCCAGTTTGATCTGGAGCATGGAAAATGAGGGGCTGGATACATGGGAGAGGACTGCAACGAACACGGCAAGCAACGGGATGATCACAAGTGCGACACCGGCAAGCACCGGGCTTATCAGGATGAGCGCAATGATCGTGATGATGAGCATGAACGTGGACTGGAGCGTCAGGCTGAACGGATTCTGGAAGAGATTGTTGATCGTGTCCATATCGTTGGTCAGACGGCTCATCAGTTCACCGATCGGCTGCTTGTCAAAGAAGCGGAGCGAGAGGCCCTGCATGTGCTCGAAGAGATCCTGCCGGAGCCGGAAGAGGGCGTTCTGGGTGACATCGGTCATCCAGCGGAATGCCGTATACAGGCAGATGAACGTAACAACACTCAGCCCCAGCATCTGGTAAGCGGTGCCCATGACCGATCCTTTTCCCGGTGTGGCAAGATTGTTGATCATATCCCCCAGAAGAACCGGTATCAGCAGGAAGGCAAATGTACCGATGAACATCAGGAAGAGCGATGCACAGAATTTGCCTTTCTGGAGGAGGATATACTTCATGAGCCGCCCGATGGCCCCGCCCTTTTGCTTGTGCTCTTTTGCGGGGGATTGTGCTGCATCGGTCATGATATATCCTCCTTCTTGAGCCCGCCCAGCTGTGAATCGAAGATATCCTGGTACAGGGGGCTGGATTTGATGAGCTCCTTATGAGTTCCCATGGCCACGATCTCGCCTTTTTCAAGAACGACAATCTTGTCAGCTGCAAGTGCAGTCGAGACCCGGGACGCAACAATCAGGCGGGTGACACCGGTTAGGAATTTTGGCAGGGCAGTAAGAATCCTGCCCTCCGTCTCAATGTCAACTGCCGAGGTTGAATCATCCAGGATGAGGATCTTTGGCCGGACCGTGAAGGCCCGGGCCATCGAGATCCTTTGCTGCTGGCCCCCGGAGAAGTTCTGACCTTTCCGGGACACCCGGGCATCGTACTGGTCCTGCTGGGCGACGACAAAACTGTCGGCATCGGCAACCTGGGCTGCGGCCTTTGCATCATCGTAACTGCTCTCCGGTCTCCCAAACCGGATGTTCTCTACGATCGTTCCCGAGAAGAGGAATGCCTTCTGGAGAGCAACCGAGACGATGTTTCGCAAATCATCCTGCGGGATCTCTCTTACATCCACCCCGTCGATCAGGATACGGCCCCCGGATACATCATAGAACCGGGGGATCAGCGAGACAAGGGTCGATTTTCCGGACCCGTTTGCTCCTAAAAAAGCCACGGTCTGGCCGGGTTCAATGGTAAGGTTGATGTTTTTTAAGGTGTCTGTCTCTCCTTTGGGATCATACCGGAAATTAACGTTCTCAAAGACAATTTTTCCTTTCGCGTTCCCGACATAAGATATACGTGCAGTTGTACGGTCCACAACATCCGGAACCGTATCCCAGATCTCTTTTAACCGTCCGGCCGATGCCTCGGCTGAGACTATCTGGGGCATGAGCATGGAGAGCATCCACATCTGGCCGATGATGATGAACGTGTACTGGAAGAA
>JBAXDE010000047.1:0-9994 GCA_037141115.1 Methanomicrobiales archaeon
CAGGTTGAGGGTAACGTAGGTATCTTTTTCCGGGAGGTAATCCCAGAGCGTGAGCGAACCCGGGTATCCACCACCATGACCCAGCAAGGTCAGGTTCGAGGCTGCATTGAATCCGGTCATATACCCGAGACCATAGCCCTGCTCGCGGGATTGGGGTGAGGGTTTTTCCATTGTGGCAAACGACGATTTGCTGATCAGTTTCCCTTCGCGCAGCGCACGGTGGAACCTGTTGAGATCAGCAGTTGTGCTCACAATGTCTCCAGCCCCTCGATCGAACTGTACATACAGGTTGGATAAATCTACGTACGTGCCATTCTCTCCTCGCTGGGTAGCAGTCATGTGCGGACCGGGGATGTAGTTGATCTCCTGGATGAACGTGTCGTTCATGCCCACCGGGACAAAGATGTTCCGGGTTACGTAATCCTCATAGGGAACCCCGGCCGCTTTATCGATGATCCGCGTCAGGAGTATGTAATTCACGTTCGAGTAGGTGTAATTCGTTCCCGGTGGGTAGAGTGGGCTTTCGCTGATGCCTTGTTCCATGGCGGTCTGGTACGTTACCGGAATTCCCGGGTTCTGGTATTCCCGGAGAATGATGGAGACTTCGTTATAATCAGCGATACCGCTGGTGTGATCGAGAAGCTGGCGGACCGTGATGACCCGGCTATTGGGAATCTTCTCCACGAGATCGGCCGGCAGCCAGTGTTCTATGGGGTCATCAAGTGAAAGTTTCTTCTCTTCGGCAAGTTTCTGGACTGCAACGCTCGTGAAGGTCTTCGAGGCGCTGGCAATCAAAAAGCGCATACCGGGCTGTGCCTTTTCACCGGTAATCGGGGACGCGTTCCCGGCAGCGGAATTCCATGTCCATTTCGGGGTTACGATCTCCACAACTATACCGGGAATGCCGGCTGCGTGGATTTCGGTATCTATGATGTGCTGGAGAGCGGCTCTGGTCTCTTCGGGTGGTGGATTTGGCCCCTTGCCCCCCGCTTGTTGTGGCGGGGTTACGGATTGCGTGCACCCGGAGGAAACGATGGCTGCGATGACGATGAGGATGATGAGGATACGCTGGATGTCAGACATAGATCTATCATTTCTTTTGTTGGTGTGACAGTTGATAAATGGCAGTCTTTTCTCCCGATGGATTAGCCGGAAAATTTCCCCTGAATAAAATTGCGGGACGGAGAGGTACCCATCCCACATTTTTCCGTTGGTCTCTTTATGAAACGAAAATTCTTCTTCCATGGTACCCCGTTCCGTAATACGCCGAAGTAGTGCACCCCGGGTTTCGGAGGGGACGGTTGGGTCTGACCGGGAAAAATGTAAGAAGCCCTTTATGAGGGCTGAAAAAATGTCCGGTGCCCGGTTGTTTCACCGGGCTTTGAGGGTGAATGTATCCCCGGTTTCCCATGCACCGGTCACCGGGTTCAATTGTTTCTCTACCCCGTCGAATGTCCCGGTCCCTTCGTGGACCGTGATGACAAGGTAGCCGACTCTCTGGTCATCCCTGGCGATTGCCTTTAGCGGGTTTTCCAGGGTAAGTGCAGGATCCACTTCGGCAGGATCGAATTGTATCGCATGTGCCCCGGCGTTCCCGCTGACGATCTGCCGGACACCCTGGGATTCGCTCCTGACATACAGGTGAGCGTGCCCGCTGAAATAGGCAGAGACGTTGTTGTCGACCATGCTCTTCCAGAAGAGATCACGCTGCGGGGGATGGACGGCGATGGCGAAATCCTCGTCTTCAGTATCGTTTACCACAACATATGCGGGAGAATGCCCGAAGACAAATGTGAACGGCTTGGTATCCTGCGTGAGCTGCCCGGTGACCCAGCTCTGGTTCACCGTCTCCTTGAGACCATTGTGTGCAATATAATTGTCATTCAGGAGGAATTTTGCACCTCTGTGCGTGAACGAATACGTCAGCTTCTCTTCACCGGGCGGGCCGTTTACCGGCATGCCGGCAGCCGCCGTTGCACGATAGGCATCGAGAAGGGGAGCAATGTTCTGGTTCGGGCCATCCTCGTGGTTACCACGGATTACATACAGCGGGATGCCGGTACCTTCAGTGTAATTGTGGATGGGAGCAACATATTTCATCCAGTTTTCGAACTGGCCCGTATAATTGCCCTCCATCGGGGATATATTGGTTAACATCCACCCGTTGACCAGGTCTCCCATATAGATGGCCAGATCCGGCTTCTCAGCGGCAACTGCCCTGGCAATCGGGATGAGGCCCGGGCTGACCCCGGTGGTCGTGTTCCGATCAGGGTCGGGGGAATCTGCGAATACAACAAATTTCCAGTCCCCGGACCCTGCGGGTGTTGTGAGGACTGCAGCAGCCGAAGTCGTGTGGATTTGGGCAGGTGACTGGCTCGTGAACCCGCAGACGCTTACTGAAAGTATCAGGCAGAGGAATACAAGGAACTGAAACAGTCGCATGGGTGTGTATTCCGATCCGTATATCATAAAGACTGTGTTTTTCTCCAAAAATCTCCGGACCTGCCCGTCCCGGGCCCGTTCCAGTTCCGGACAATTATCAAACGGCATGCAATGACCGGTTCAAGGCTGGGCCGTTCGAGAGCCGGCCCGCCCCCGGGTTTTTGCGGCGACACCCGTGGGGTCAGCCGGGAAATTATCCGGCCGGACTTTG
Source organism: Methanomicrobiales archaeon (assembly GCA_037141115.1). Taxonomy (GTDB): domain Archaea; phylum Halobacteriota; class Methanomicrobia; order Methanomicrobiales; family Methanospirillaceae; genus Methanoregula. Next base: position 2,654 of record JBAXDE010000047.1, read on the forward strand.
CAGGGAATATTCACCGCCGGACTTTGATAAAAAAAATTGAGCGGACCGGGAGGAATTGCATGAAGGGGGAGTCCGGAATGTTCTGCCCGGGTAAAAGGGGAATAACCGGGAATGGTATTACGAGGCACATTTTGTTTTTAATTTTATAAACCACACACAACTCTTTCTCCAGATGAACCAAAAGGGGCATAATAACTATAGAAAACGGAGATTAAGATGAGACAGATCCGAACCGATTCTAAGAAGCGATACGAGTGTGCCCACCTCATCTGTACATATCTGCTCTCCGGGAAAACGATCCAGGTCGTGGTTACCTCAAGGGATATTGCCCGGTACCATCACCTGTCACGGAAAGCTTCACAGTCGATGAGCGCCTTGCTGAATTTTCTGTACACCAACCAGATACGTGAATCACGTTTTGGGTTCTACATCCAGGGAACGTCTCCTTTAAAGAAATGCGATTATCCGCATCACTTTACCCTCGAACTTATCGATGGGGCCCGGGGCCTGCTCTGATGCTCTCTGCCAGAAGCCTGATAAAAAAACCCCGGCTGGATATCTTTCTACGGAATTTTCCGGCATGAAATTGGGAGGGTGGGGGCTGCTTTACGGTGCCGGCATCACTGAGCCCTTTACGGTATGCTCACACTCCCAAACTCCCCGGTAAGTGCACGTTCCGGTGCCCATTCATGTACCGTCAATTCTCAAATGGCATGCGATCACCGTCCCCGGCTGCATCGTTACGGAAGAATCCGGCCTGCACCTGACACAGTGGAGGGGGCGGGTATGGCCATGCATACACGATCTGCACAGTGGATGTGCGCAACCTCTCGCTGGATCTTCCGGTAGTAATCGATGTGGTGGATACAAAAAGAGAAGATCATAGCCTTCGTCCCTCAAATCGAAGCGATGGTGGGGATGGGCTCGTCACGGTCCGGAAGGTTTAGTTTGGCCAGAACGAAAAGTGCCATAGAGTAACTGTCACCTTTTTTTTAGAGCGGAGGGCCGGGCATTTTCCCGTAATGGGAACCGGGTGAAATTATATTATCGCCGCAACCCGGGAACTGGTCCTTGCAAGCGTGTAGGTCAGATGACCCAACCGCGTTGTAGTGTTGGTGATAATCACAAGGAATTCTTCCTCGGTGATGGGGCTGATAAGAACGACTCCGTCCTGGTATTCCAGGGTGATCTGATGGAGGGATCCCATCTCGATTAACATCCGGTTCCGATCAAAAAATCTCATCAAACCCGAACTGAGTGCCCCAAGTGCAAGGATATCTGATTCGCTTTCTTTCTCTGCAATCTCAATAACAAAACCGTCACGCCCAATCAGTGCAGCGGTTGTCACCCCATCGTTCGACAGGAATTCATTAAGGATCTGTTTTAGCATGTAAGTACATCCCCACGTTCAGGCATTGCGATGCACCATCAGTCACAGACTCACGATATACCCGGCCATCTTTGTGGAGAATACTAAAAATAATAATATCTATACGTTTTCACAAGTTCCAAAAAACGATAGTGTAAACAATTCACCGTACTCAGAAAAAATCCCAGAACCGGTTGGAAAAAGTTCATGCCGGCAGGTGCTTAACTGCTCTGCCCCTAAAAATGGCCGGCCGGCAAGGTGAAGATCCCCTTCATCCCGCGAATCCTTCCATCAGGGCTGAGGACTTCCCCCTTAATCGTGACTTCAACCCTGCCGGTTCCGAACAATTTATGGATGTTCCGGGCACGGGACCGGAGATACTTTGCTTCTTCTTCCGGTGCTTTTGCTTCCCAGCCTCCGGGTTTCCGGACCGGCTGGCGAAGCCTGCATTCCGGTCCGGAATAGAATCAGCCCTTTTGATAAATGCTCACTTTCCCAAAAGTTTCCATCAGAGAAATTCTCTAAGCCCCGAAAAGACCCGGCCCATACCCGGAGAAACATCGGGTTCACCGACCCGTTGAGGGCGATGAAGGCGGCTGCAATAATGGTATCGTGGATCCGGTCCGGGTCTCTATGGTTGTTAAGATTGCCGTATACGAGAAGGACTATTTACCCGTAGCCCAAGAACTCTCTATCCCCCAAACGGATACGAGTGCGAGCCATTATGGACAGTTCCTTTCTTTATCACCCTCCAAAAAGTCCCCGGTTACTTGGTGCACTTCTTTTCGTCATTACAGGAATAATCCTGATCCTGAATGTCTACGGGTTCATGATCGGGATAACCGTAGTTCTCCCGCATCTCTTTTACATTCCAATAATACTCACAGCATGCTTCTTTCCCCGCAGAGGGATCCTTTTCGCAGTAATAATTTCAGTTGTCTATTGCGGTCTGACAGTATTTTTCAATCCTGTCATCTCGGGCGAGCTGATATTTGCCGGCGGGCGGGCCGTATTGTTTATCCTGATTGCAGCAATTGTCTCATTCTTAACAACCCGTCTCCAGGAGAATGCGATGCAGTTCCGGGGCGTGACCGAACGCAGTTCTGATATTGTTATTCTCACGGATACAACCGGGAAGGCGACCTATGTCTCTCCCTCAATCAAGAAAATTATGGGTTGGGACCCCGCTGAATTAATCGGAAAACAGTCGGTGGATTATATCCACCCGGATCATCTCAATGAGCTACGGGCCTCTATCCTGCAGATTACAAAAGAAAAGTTACCGATCGAAATTACGGTTCCATTCCGAAAAAAAAATGGCGATTATTCGTTCATAGAATTTTTAGGTTCACCGATAATTCAGGGTGGTTCTGTTGCGGGAATGCAGGTTATCGGGAGAGATATCACCGAGCGTAAACAGGTGGAAGATGCCCGCCGCGAAGTCAGCCAGCGTCTTGCCGAGATCATCGAAGTCCTCCCGGATCCGACAATGGTGATCGACAAGGCTGGCAGTGTTGTTGCATGGAACCGCGCCATGGAGATGGTAAGCGGGATTCCTGCAGCGGAGATTCTCGGTAATGGGGGGAAATCGTACACGAAATGGATTTCGAATGACCCCGGCTCAATTCTTATCAATTACGTTCTTTTACAGGATATCGAGGGAATTCAAAAGGCGTACCCCCATGTCCGCTTCGAAGGAAATACGGCCAGAACGGAGCAGAATATTACCCGGGTCGATGGAACCCGCTTTTCCCTCTGGATAAGTGCAACACCCCTGGTTGACAAGAATGGCGAGGTCACGGGAGCTGTCGAGACACTTCGGGATGTTACCGATCTCAAAAAGGTCCAGCGTGCCTTGCATGAATCAAATGAATTCCTGGACTCCGTGATCAATACCCTGGCAGACCCCCTCTTCATTAAAGATCGCGACCACCGGTTTGTCAAAGTGAACAATGCCTTCAGCGAGTTTTCCGGGCACACACGAGAGGAATTGCTGGGAAAATCGGATTATGATCTTTTCAGGAAAGAAGAAGCGGATATCTTCAGGGAAAAAGATGAGGAGGTATTCCGGACCCGTCGTGATAATGAGAATGAGGAGATTATCACTGATTCGATGGGGAATACCCACACAATCAGCACCAAAAAGAACATCTATACCAACACAAACGGGGAGGATTTTATTGTTGGGATCATCAGGGATATCACCGAACGTAAACGGGCGGAAGCGGCTCTCCTCCTCACCAATAAAAAACTCAACCTGCTCTCCGGTATCACTCGTCACGATATCAAAAATCAGCTGATGGCACTGAATGCCTATATCTCACTCAGTGAGGATGCAATCGGAAACCCGGTTGAACTCAAAGAGTTCATTGCCAAGGAACAGATCATTGCCGATGCCATAGCCCACCAGATCAGTTTCACCAAGGATTACGAAGATTTGGGAGTAAAAGCTCCCGTATGGCAGAATGTATCCCTGATAATCAGGACTGTCATCCCCCGGCTTCCGATACGGAATATCCATGTTGATGCCGGAGATCCCGGTCTGGAGATCTTTGCCGATTCGTTGCTGGAAAAAGTGTTCTACAATCTCATTGATAACGCTCTCAGGTACGGGGGAGAGAAGATGACAATGATCCGTGTCACGGGCCGGGAGAGCAATGGAGGATTCATTATTATGGTATCAGATGATGGAGAGGGCATCTCCTCCGGGGATAAAACATCGTTGTTTACCCGGGGTTTTGGCAAGCATACCGGGCTTGGTCTTTACCTTTCCCGGGAGATTCTTGCAATCACTGATATCACGATCTCCGAGACCGGCGAACCGGGCATGGGGGCACGGTTTGAGATAACGGTGCCAAAAGGGGCGTGGCGTTCAGCCGGGAAGAGTGAATCAGGGCTCTGAAGAAGTAAGATGCAGGCACAGTGCACACCCCAACCCCGTCTTCCAGCGGGAGGGTAAATGACGGCGAAGCGTGCAACGCGGCGGCAATATTCTGCTGCCCGGATAAGCCGCAGACGCATCTGTCAGGTTCGCCCGTCTCTGCTGATGCAGTGGCCCGTTTTACATCCCTGTGCCAATATTCCTGCGGCGTTCCGAAGTGACGCCCGGCTGCATAAAATTTATCTGTGGTAAAGTTTTTGTTTTATATACAACCGATCAATTTTATATTGACGCGTTGAATGTCATCCGCTGGATCCTGACAAAAAGGGATACCTGTGTTTTCTCATAGGATTGCCTTTTAGGTTTTTCAACTGAGACAATCATCCCCCAAGAAGCTCTGATTCCATGAACTCTGTTATCCAACTCCAGAATATCAGCCGTTCGTTCGGCAGTAATTGTGCGATCAACAACATCAGTTTCTCCGTTGAGGAAGGAGAAGTCTTCGGGCTTCTCGGGCCCAACGGTTCCGGCAAGACCACGCTTGTACGGCTCCTGAACGGGGTGCTGGCTCCCACCTCGGGAAAAGCCACGGTTTTTGGCCGGGATGTAACGACAGCCGGGGCATACATCCGTGCACGTACCGGCGTTCTCACCGAAACGCCCTCCCTCTATGAACGCTTCACCGCGAAAAAAAATCTCCATTTCTTCGGCAGGTTCTATGGGATTCCCGATGCCGAACTGCCGGGCCGGGTAACGAAGATTCTCACACTCCTGGACCTTGCGGACCGGGCGGACGAACCCGTGGGGGGATTTTCCAAGGGCATGAAGCAGCGGCTCGCCATTGCCCGTGCCCTGATCCACGACCCGCAGGTCATCTTCCTCGATGAACCAACCTCCGGTCTTGACCCGGAATCGTCGCGGCAGGTGGATGGGATCATACGCGAGCTCGCTTCCGATAAAGGCAAGACGATCTTTCTCTGTACTCATAACCTCAACGAGGCACAGCACCTCTGTTCCCGCGTAGCCATGATCAGCAAGGGAACAATCCTTGCGCTCGGCAGTATCCATGACCTTACGGGACGGCTCTGGAAGGCACTTACCGTAGAGATGGAATTTCTGTCTGCTCCTTCTGAATCTGCCCTCAAAGCCATGCAGGATATTGAAGGTGTAACGGTTGAAAGAACCGGTGAAAAAATTCTCACGCTGCGGGTCTCACGCAAAGATCTCATTCCAACCGTGATTCAGGCTGCTGTCCAGAATGGCGGCGGGATATTCCGGGTCACTCCCCGGGATTATTCGCTCGAAGAGATCTATTTTGCCGTGCAGGAACAGGGAGGGATCAGAGCATGAACTGGCAGATTATCCGGGCAATTGCCGAGAAGGATCTTGCAGAAGTGTTAAAGAACCGGATCGTGGTATCTGGCGCGATCATCCTGTCGGTAATCTTCTCAATCGGTCTCCCGCTCCTGATTACCCGGGCAAATACCCACCCCAATACCAGCAGTCAGATGCCCTTTGAAGAGATCGTAAAGATTATCCCGGCCGACCTCCAGGGCCAGCTGATGGGACTCTCCCCGGAGCAGCTGCCGATCGTACTCATTCTCGGGTACCTGATCGCACCGCTCTTCCTGGTACTGCCTCTCATGCTCTCCTGTATGATCGCAGCCGAAGCCTTTGTCGGGGAGAAGGAACGAAAAACGCTTGAAGCCCTGCTTTATACACCCGCGACCGACGGGGAACTTTTCTTAGGAAAAGCGCTTGCAGCACTCATCCCGGGAATCGTGTACACGTGGGTGAACTTTGTGATCTTTGCTCTTGTAACAAACATTGCCGGGTATCCGGTTATGGGCAGGATCTGGTTCCCGACTGCCAGCTTGTGGGGGCTTATGATCGTTGTCGTGCCGGCGGTTGCGCTGCTCGGGGTTGCGGCAACGGTCATCATCTCGACACGGGTGAAGACTTTTATGGAAGCCTACCAGGCCTCCGGGGTACTGGTCATTGTGATCCTCTTTCTGATGGTGGCACAGGTAAGCGGTCTCCTGTTTCTCTCACCGCTTGTAGCAGTCATCGTGGGTCTGGTTTTGTTTGTGATTGATGCATGCCTGATCTGGATCGGAATACGCATGTTTTCCCGGAGCGAACTGATCGCAAGGATATAAGATCACTTTTTTTGGTTTTTTTTCGATCGGCAGAATTCTCCTGATCCAATCTATGGCCGGTTGTCACTCTACCGTGCATCAGCCCCCATCGCTGTATGGTTACGAGCCCGTTCCTGGTCCGGTAATTGCCAGACGGTATGCGATGACCGGCTCCCGGCCGGGCCGTTACCCGGAGACCCGGCCATATCCCGGGTTTTTAGCGGGGATACACGTGGGACCTGCCTTGCGATACCTGCGAAAGAAACCCTGAATCTTAAAAAAAGTGATAACCCGTGGGATATCGGATCACGGATTATTCCCCGGAGATTATACTTTCACACCATTCCAGAACTGGGTGGTATTTTTCAATGCCCCGACACCTTCAGGTGCGTCTACCCAATGGCCGTGGAACGATCTTCCATTCTCTGACATATCAAATGTGAACCATCCCGTATATGTCCCGGTGTTGTCAGTGTCGGACCAGATGCCGGTAAGCTTGTTTCCATCTGCGGTACCGTTGATTGTGCCGTAGCAGTTGCCGGTAAAAATGGTTTTGTCCGCAGTATTGTTGACCGTGCCTTCGCATTCGTCGCCGCTGTTATAGGTACCCGTCACCGATGAACCCGTCTGGGTAATGGAAAACACCTCAACGAAGAGTCCGGCATCTCCGTAATTATAGGTTGTAGCCCATGTTCCGGACCACGGCATGGCCGTAGAGGTAGTCGCGGTTGTCCGTGCCGTTGTCGGGGCTGACGGCATCGGAGTAACGGTTGTGCTGGAGGGTGTTGTTGTCGGTGCTGTACCGGAAGAGCTCGTGCAGCCGGCAGCGTTCAGCATGAGACAAACAAGACCGGTCAGAATAATTGCAGGTGATTTTTTCATAGAAGGATCTTACTGATCTCCACTGCCGTCAGGTTAATTTTGAAAACATAGATATCCATCAGATATTAGTA
>JBAXDE010000048.1:0-9973 GCA_037141115.1 Methanomicrobiales archaeon
TGTATATATTTACTAAAATATCGATCTTTCCCTTAGTTTTGGAGGGGATACGTTATTCCCATGAAAAAGATGAAAGATGTCCCGATGCTGGACAGGCCCCGCGAGAAGATCGCCAAAAAAGGAGTGGCATCACTCACCGAGCAGGAACTGTTCGAATCGATCCTTGGCAGGGGCACGCGGGGTAAGGACGTCCGTGAGATTGCCAAAGAGATCTGCGGGCTCCTAAAGGACCGACGGGGCACGATCCCGTACGAGGACCTTCTTCTGGTTATGGGAATCGGCCCGTCAAAGGCAGCCCAGATCACAGCATGCTTTGAACTGGGCAGGCGCTACAGCACACCTGCTGATAACAGCACCAGAGTGACAAAACCACAGGATATCCTCACCCTTGCTATTGTTGCAGACATGCGAGACAAACGGCAGGAACATTTCATCTGCATCACCCTCAATGGGGCGGGTGAAGTTCTTGACAGCAGGATCATCACCGTAGGGTTACTCAACCACAGCCTTGTCCATCCCCGGGAAGTCTTTGCAGATGCCATCACAGACCGGGCAGCCTCTGTCATCTGCGTTCATAACCATCCATCCGGTTCGCTCGAACCCAGCCCGCAGGATATCGCAATCACCACGCAACTTAGGGAGGCCGGACTGCTGCTGGGCATCCAGTTGATCGACCATATCATTGTAACAAAGAGCGGTTACCTGAGCATGAAGGAACGGGGACTGCTCTAAGGATTCAATGGAAAATACAATCCCCTGCATTCCAAAAAACAACAGAATTTCACGAGATAAAAAACAGAGGTTGTTGGGGCGGGGGAAATTACGGAGAGAGTGATCTTCCCAGGGCATACCCTTTCTGGTAGGCAGCCTCAAGCAGGTCGGGGTGTACGGTAATATCGCGGATCGTGTCCATATCGCTGATCAGCAGTTCGTCGGTGTACTGGCAGTCGATGATATCGAGAAATGCCTGGACGGTCAGTTTCGCGCCAACAAAAACCTCGGGAATATTCATACCCGATATGCAGATGAAGAGTCCCCTGCGTTCCGCACTTCGTTCCTTTGAGATGAACGACTTTTTCCGCATATACTTGGCCATAAAAAAGACCTGGAACCGGTCCATCAGTGATTTGAGTTTTCCGGGAATTCCCATGGTCATAACAGGAGTGGCGATGATGAGACCGTCCAGATTCTTAAATTTCGGGTACATCTGCTGCATGTCGTCGTCCATGATGCAGGTGTCATGATCTTTGCAGAACATCATCTCCATGCAGGCCTGGAGATCGAGACTGGCAACTTCAATTTTCTCCACCGAGCAACCGGCATCCTCGGCCCCTTTAAGTGCACGGTCCAGCAGTTTTGCCGTGTTGCCATCGGACAGGGGACTCCCGAGCAGGCCGATCACTTTTTTTCCCATATTACAGTAGACGTGAAAATGGGGCATATACCTTTGCATCAGATCCTGCACGTCGTATAATCCAAAACTGACGGGAACAAACCGGTGGTACGAGCACAACCCATATATATCTTTGACGTGAATGAGAAGTTTGGTGAATCAATTGACCGAAAATAAGTCATACAGCGTAGGACAGAAAGTCGGGCCCGGCAAATATGTCTGCATCGATTGCGGAAAGGAACTCACACTCGACAAGAGCGAACAGGATCTCCGGAAATGTCCCTCCTGTTCCTGCGAAGAGTACCAGTGCTTCCCGATGACTCACATCCGCCCGGACATCAAGACCGCAGATGATGTCAAGAACCCGCCAAAACGCGGAAAAAGCAACATATAATTTCACATTTTTCTTTTCGGGCACAGTACCGCATATGTGAATTCTGGGAGACCCTGCAACAATGAGATGCTTGCGGGAAGACGGTTCCCAGGTTTATCATTAAACAGTAATTAGGATATTTACATGGTAAACGTCTCGAAAGAGGGGCAGATCTTTAAGTGCGAGATCTGCGGTAATGTAGTTGAAGTGAAAGAGAGCGGCGGCGGCGAATTGATCTGCTGCGGCGAACCCATGCAACTGGAGGAGTGAAAAATTATGGCAGTGAAGAATGCAGCAGGTAAAAAAACAGCAGCTAAAGCAGCACTGGCTAAGAAACCGGTGGCAATGAAAGGATCGGCAAAGGAACTCAAGACCCTTGAGAAGAAGATCGGCAAAGTGCCGAAGTTTTTCAAGGAACTGACCACCAAAGAGCCCGAGATGTTCAACCTTGTCATGAGATTCGAGAAGCACATCTGGGATGATGGAAAGATATCGGGAAAGACCAAAAAACTGATCGCAATTGCGATTGCAGCCGCCATGCGTGACCAGCATGCAGTCCGTGCCCAGTTGGCCGGTGCCAAGAGTATCGGGGTCACAAAAGGAGAGGTAGAAGAAGCGCTCCGTGTCACCTTCCTGCTCTCCGGCATGCCTGCATATGTCTACGGCAAGGCCCAGCTCGACGAAGTCATGCCGTAATAAACCCCGGGTGAAACATCATGGAAGAAGATACCTGTATAACGTTCCCCGTTCTCGGGGAACCAGCCCCGGACTTCGAGGCAGATACCACCCACGGGCCCATTACGCTCTCATCTTTAAAAGGAAAATGGGTGGTGCTCTTCTCGCACCCGGCAGACTTCACACCGGTGTGCACCACGGAGTTCATGGCTTTTGCACAGATTTATGATGAACTGCAGGCACTCAATGTCCAGCTGATCGGCCTGTCCATTGACAGCATATCAGCGCACCTGGCATGGGTGCATGCGATCAAGGAAAAGATGGGTGTTACCATCCCCTTCCCGATCATCGCCGACCTGAACATGAAGGTGGCAAAGAAGTACGGCATGATCCACCCGGGGCAGTCATCGACTGCTGCGGTCCGCTGTGTCTTCTTCATCGACGACAAGGGAGTCATGCGGGCAATGATCTATTACCCGCTCCAGAACGGACGGTTCATGCCCGAGATCATCCGGCTGGTCAAGGCACTCCAGACCACGGACAAGTTTAAAGTCTCGACACCGGCAAACTGGCAGCCGGGCGAGAAAGTGGTTGTGCCCCCGCCAAAGACGACTGCAGAGATGGACAAGCGTCCGAGCGAAGGGTACGAGTGTAAGGACTGGTACCTCTGCTTCAAGAAAATATGAGGCAGGGAAAACCCTCTTTTTATTTCCGTGCATTTTATCCACAATTTTCAAATTCATTCACAATTCTTTCACAATTCTTTTCCCGTCAGGATCCAACCAGTAAGAACTGGATATTTGCATGAAATCTCCTTCCTGTTCCCGACATCTCTGGTGCTGCCTGGCAGTATTCGCAGCACTCCTTCTCTGTTGTTCCCTTGTCTCTGCAACATCGCTCTCCCGCTTACAGGTTGTAACTACATCCCCTGCTTTTGTTCTGGGGACGACAGTTCCTACAACGGTTCCAACTCCCCAGACCGTTTCCTGTCAGGCACCCTGTGAATGCCTGTACCGGTCCGAAGCCATAACCCGGTGGGGCGAGAGCGGGTTCACCCAATGTGCTGACCTGCCCTGCTCTTACATTGCCAGTAATGTGGCTGGTCCCATGGAGAAGTTCTGCTTCCGGCAGAAAACAATAGAGATCGCCCCCATCGTAATCGTTCAGCAAACCCAGGCCCCGATCACTATCATTACTCCCGTCACAACCGTCCGGGAATACATAACGGCCCTCCCTTCGGCCCCGATCACTCTCGTTACTCCTGTTGCAACAGTGCCGGAATCCCTTCCGGCCCTCCCTCCGGTCCTTGTCCCGACTAAGCAACCGGCCCTCTCAGAGATTCCCGCGCAGATCATAACCGGCATCCAGTACTATACCCAGCCGCTGGTCGCGTATTTCACCCCAACCGTCTCCAGCACCCCGACCATCTCCATTAATGCCGTTGAGATGCCCCCCACCCCCCAGTCTATCGGCGGGGTCGTGCGGGTCCCGGTGAACGTGAGTTATGTAAATAACATCACCACGTTCTCAATCCAGGCAAACTACTGGGGAGCCGCGCGGGTCTGGCTCCTTGACGTAGAGAAAGGACCACTACTCCAGGATTCAAATTCCCAGCTCTTCTGGAACACTGAAAAGGCCTCCACCTATTCCACGAAGAAAGAAGCGATCAGTATCATAACCAACTCACCGAATGGTATCTCGGGCTCCGGAACCTTATGCTACCTCAAACTCTGGTACCACTGGGATCCAACCCAGGAGAAGATTGACGGTTCGATGCTTTCAGCAATAACCCAGGGGGATATCAAGATCCTGAGCGTCGATGCCCTGCAAAAAGACAGCACCCATACGCCGATGGCGATCCAGAACGGGAAATGGCTCCTCTCTGCAGAACCTGCACCGGGAATCGACTGCAACCGTGACGGCATCCAGGGGGATGCCGCTGATGCAATGGCAGTAAAACAGATGGCTGACGGCCTGGTCAAGCCTGACCTTCACTGCGACTCGGACGGCAACGGGAAGATCGATTCAGCGGATACCAAACTATACGCCAGCCTGCTCACCAACCCGGCCCAGGCATCCAAGATCGGGCTTATTTGATACGGGTGCAGCCAATCCGTAAAGGGCTGAATCAGAGAGAAACAAACCTTAACAAAATCCCTTTTTATGCATCCTGCCAGTTCCCATCCAATGGTTTTTCTCATTGTACTGCATAGAACAGAACTATGCCGATAAAAGTTCTCGCCTTTGCCGGAAGTCCCCGGAGGCATGGCAACTCCGAGACGCTGCTGGACTGGGTGCTGGGCGGGATGATCGCAGACCCGGACGTGGTCATCGAGAAAGTCGCCCTGACAGAAGCCAATATCAATCCCTGCAAGGGATGCAATGCATGCGAGAAACTCAATAAATGCGTGCAGAATGATGGTATGACACAATACCATGACAAGATCATTGCTGCTGATATCATCCTGCTCTCATCGCCCATCTTTTGTATGGGCATTGCTTCACAGCCAAAGGCCCTGATCGACCGGGCGCAGGTCTTCCGCTCACGGAAATATGTGCTCAAGCTCCCCATTGTTCCCCCGGAACGCAAGGGCAAGAGGCTCGGGGTCTTCCTTGCATCAGCCGGGCAGAACTGGGACCATGTATTTGATGCTGCCGTCCCATCCGTGAAATGCTTCTACCATGTTATTGATATCAAGGACGCTGATATCAGCTACCTGATGATCAACAACGTAGACGAGAAAGGAGATATTGAGAAACACCCCACCGCCCGGGCTGATGCCGAGAAACTCGGTAAATCGGTAATCGCCGAGATAAAAAAGCGGCTTACAGCGTGAATACATGACGGTGACCGTTCTTGGCATATCCGGAAGCCCGCACCGGCATGGGAATACCGAGACCCTGCTCGACAGTTTCTTAGAGGGAGCCCGGGCAGCCGGTGCAACAGTTGAGAAAGTGGTGCTCAAGGATCTGGACTACGCGCCCTGCCGGGGATGCAATGCCTGCCATAAAACCGGCAATTGCATTGTAAAGGATGATGCAATCGCCGTATTTGATAAAATACTGGCTGCGGACTGTATCGCGGTCGCCTCTCCCATCTACACGATGGGAATCACCGCGGAACTTAAAGGTCTGATCGACCGGGGGCAGTACCTCTGGGCCCGGAAGTTCATCTTAAAAACGCTCTTTTTCCCGGATGAGCAGATCAAACGCCACAAGGGGCTCTTCATCTCCACGGCCGGTCAGAACTGGGACCATGTCTTTGACGGGGCGTTTCCGGCCATCACTGCCATCTTCAATGGTACCGGGTTTGAATACTATGACAATATCATTGCCAACAACATGGATGAATTCAAGGGGATCAAAAATCATCCGACTGCGCTGAAGGATGCGTTTGAGAAGGGGCAGAAAGTAGTCAGGGTTATTGAAACGTTAAAGACAGGATGAACAGGAATTTCATCCGCACTTTTTTAAACTATTGTTTTTAAAAAAAATTGGGATCAGAGAAGATAGAACGATGCTACGAGCGTCCCGAACGATGCGATGAGCAGCACTGCGAAGATCGGAATATTCCAGGCCATCACTTTCCTGCCGTCAAGGACACTGATCGGGAGCAGGTTGAACGCCGCAATCATGGCGTTGATCTGGATACCAAAGATGCCGATATAGGTCAGCAGGCCACCCATCCCGGAGCCTCCGAACAGCACCAGTGCAGCGAACGGGATGCAGAGCAGGAGGTTGACAACCGGTCCCGATGCCGATATGATACCGTTCTCACGCTTGGTCAGGCCCTGTCCGCTTCCGTTATTGCTATAGATGACCGTTGCACCCGGGGCGGCAAAGACAAACCCTACAAGGGCTGCGAGGAGAACGGCAAAGAGCAGCATGGTATTGTCTTTCCGGAATTCTGCCCAGTACCCGAATCGTATTGCGGTAAACTTGTGGGCCATCTCGTGCAGGATAAAACCTATGCCGGCGGTCAGGAGGGCGATACCGAAAAATATCAGGGCAGCAACGGGATCGATTGACTTGACAGGTCCGGTTATACCATAGGGTGCGATCTTGATGATCGCAAACGATATGGATATCGCTATCCACGCGGTAAAAAGATCAAATTCTTCCTTTCGGGAGATGCGTTCAAGCATAAAATCACCGGATCAGATAGGGTGGTCTTCCGATATCTGTTTTGGTGTCTGGATTGGATAAACACGTTTATGTGAAGAATCAGAGATGTATACCTATGTCGCTCGAGACCGTACGGGCAGAGATCACCAGGACTGATACAGAGATCATCCGGCTCATTGCACACCGGCAGGATCTTGCAATAAAGATTGCAAGGATCAAGATCAATGAAGGTATGCCCATCCACGATGAACACCGGGCAGCCGCGGTGCTGAACTCTGTTTTTGACCAGGCTGTTGAGGCCAAGATCGATCCCGTTGCGGTCCAGAAGATATTCGCGCAGCTCATTGCCATGAGCGAGGAGCGCCAGCGAGAGTGCTCCGGAGACGGGAATCTTCCCTGAGGTTAGACCGCCGCCAGAATATAACCCACATTTTTTTGAATCATCCTGCTGTTTCGCGGTGTCTCACCATCAAAAATACAAAACGATTTTTGTGGATAATTGATCGCACTGCGGATTTTTTTCCGGAATGATCGTGAAGGTCAAGGGTCGATTGAAATAAAAAAACCGGAGCCGCGATCGCGATTGAAAATTTTTCGATTCTGCACGAGTTGCGATCTTTCCGGAAAAAACGCGATCCGCTCTAAAAGTTCACGCCGGAGAAAAAATATTGTTGTTAGTTGTACATCCTATTGTAGTATAATTATACGATTGTAGCCTCGCTAACTAACACCCCATGATCGCGATTGAAAAATATTTGCCGGACCTTGATGCAAAATCTGTTCCGCAAACTCACCCTTTTTCAAGCAGAGTACGGACAAGCGTGTTGGTATCCGGAACGGAAAAGAACCGGAATGCGATCTCCCCGCGATCGGTAATCCGGTAGATTTTTTCTTTTTTGTTCGCGGTGCCGGTCTCTTCATCAATCAGCCCCGCATCCCGTAGGGTGCTTATAAACCCGGAAAAAGTTGCATGTGTGAGCTCAGCGGCCGGCATGCGTCCTTTCTTAGGCTTTGCTGGTTGCATCTTCGGATCGTCCAGTTTTGCTTTTTTGGTCCGGGACGGGACATAGAATGAAGAGAGCTGTTTGAAAATATACTCCCGGGACACCCATTCCGCAGAAAGAACACTCGCATTCTTCTTTCCGGTCCGGAGCAGAATGGCAAGGATCATCTGGTAATTGGGATTGGCAAGCAGGGTCCGGACCGAACGCCTGGGGAGCGGGATGCATCGCGGGGCCTTCTGGTCAAATGCCGAATACACTTCCCCCTCCAGCCAGGACGAGACGGCAAAGAGTGCGTTGCTAAGCGGTTTTGATCCACCCGAGATATCGAACGTGAATCTCGCCCCGGGGCACTCGCGATGGATCTTTGTTATGGTATCGCGGACGGACGGGTAAACCGGCTGGAATAAGAGTTCCCGGGAGAACGGGATGGAGAGCGTTACGGAGATCTCCTTCACGGCCGCAACCGCGTCACGGATGGCGACCCGTGTCTTCTCCACTTCGGGATTGGATGAGAGTTCGTACACGGAGTTGTCCGCAAGGACATATGTCCGGGTGATGGTCGGGAGCATGCGGAAGATGGCCGGGTACGCGGTATGGATGTTTTCACCGGCGCTGATGATGTGGACGTGTTCGCCCGGAGGCATGGATCAGTGTCGGGAGTGGGGGGTTAAATGGTTGTTTGTTTGTCTACCCCATCCACCCGAGCAGGATAATCGCTCCGAGAGCAACCAGGATCAAACCGATGATCATCCGGATCGTCAGTTTGTACTTTGCCCTCATGCTGTCAGCCTGTTCCGGGGAGATGCCATACGCAACAACGAGGGTGATCAGGATCAGGGGGAGGACGTAGACCAGGTTGTACAGCACAAGCCATGGCAACCCGGCCATTATGGTCATCTCCCTGCCAATGAGGCCGAGGATACTGATATAGATGCCACCGGTGCAGGAGAACCCGAGGATCCCGGCAAGGATACCCAGCACAAATGCAGCGGGTAGCGATGCAATGCGGATATAGTTCCCGAGCATGCCTTTCTGGGATTCCGGTATGGACAGGATAAAATGCTCCTTGTTCCGGAGCACATCGGCGATCGTTATGATACCCAGGAGAAGAGCAACGGCCCCTCCGATAAGAGCGAACTCCCGCGAGAGCCCGGAGAATGAGATGGCCGAGAAAAGCCCGATTCCCACCAGGAGATGGAACAGAAACATCGCGGTGATGTAGGCACTGCCGACAAGCAGGATGCGCCTCCGGCTCCCGGCCGCAGCCATCGGGATCAACAGGAAGACCAGCACGGACAAGCCGCAGGGATTGGCACTGTCAGCAACCGCTGCAGCGATGACCATCGGAAGGCTGAGCTGGGTTGATTCCGTTGTGCAGGCTGGCTCCTCTTCCTTAATTACCGGTTGGGCTGTTGTGTTGCAGGACGCGAGCCGCTGTTTCTCGAGAAGGATCTCGGATTCAAACCGGTTGGTAATCTCAATATCGCCCATAAGAGAGGCATTCCCGATGAAGATTATGGGGACTCCGGGACTGGTAAGACCGTACTTATTACTCAGTTCCGACATTTTCTGCCGGTTATCCGCATTGTTATAGATCTCAAGCTGAGTGAGATTGAGTTCAGGATATTTGTTCTGGAGCCCGGCGAGGAGGGGTTTTACCTTTTCACAGTGGCTGCAACCGTCACCGTAAAAATAGAATGCAGTAACGGGACCGGAATACTGGACGTCTGAAAATAGGATTGTCTTTGCCTGGAGGGGATTGAAAGAGGGAGCCGCAAGGAAAAAAACAGCGCTCACGATGACTGCTGCCAGCAGAACCAGGAAAATTTTGTGCATTTTTTCCATAGGCAAGAATCTCAGTAACCATTGTTCAGAACGATAAAAGAATATTGGTGTTCTGCCCCTTTTAAGAAATGGAATTAATTCTGATTTCCCAGGGGGGTTATTATGAGGCAGCGGACGTGGTTGAAGGGGGAACGGCTTTGGCGGGTCCCTGCCCGTCACTACCGGTCTTTTTTAATTCCCCGATAATGGCCGATTCCAGTTTCTCCGGGATATCCTTGTCACCAATCAGGACCACACTCCCGACAATCACTTCTGGAACACCGGCACCCTTTACCCCCAGTTTCTGGTTCAATGAATCGGATAGTGCCTGGTTGGTAGGATTATGCCAGATTTCAAGGATCTGGAAATCCACACCCGGATATTTTTCCTTAAGTGACCGGACCATTGGCAATACGACATGGCAGTGCGGGCATTCCTCACCATAGAAGAAATATACGGTCACGTTACTTCCCACGGGACTTCCTGATGCGATGACAGGAGTCTTTTCTGCCGGTTGGGGCTGTGGTAGTGTAAAGATTCAACTGTAAATTAGACAACCCTGATTCTAATAGATCAATT
>JBAXDE010000049.1:0-9832 GCA_037141115.1 Methanomicrobiales archaeon
TGATTAGAGATCAGGGCGTTTTCGATTTTACAGTAAATTGTTTACACTATCAGTTTTTCCTGCAGGGATTCTTTTAAGGACACTTTTGTTTCAGAAGAGATTGAATAGACGATAACAATTGCACCAAGAAGTATGATGATGATGAGAAAGATTGAGAAAGTGCGGGGGGTCCTGGGGAACATGGTGAATTCACATCTTTGACAAGGTATTGTTCAAAACGTATCGTATACTATCACCTCCATGATTTTAAAGAAATGCATTCCGGAAATGAAAGACTGATATCCTGAATCCGGTGTGGGGGGAGGATCCAGTACCAACCCCTTCCATCTGCGACCCGGACCCTGCACATCGCTCTGCTAAACCCTGCACGCTGGCGCCCTGAACAAAAAAACAATCCCGCAAGAACGCCAGGATACTTTTCTTCCGGAATCAGACCCCGATTGCCCATCAAAACCATCCGGAACGATCCCGGGGCAAACGCAAACCCCACGGACGAACCAGAGACTCTCGGATTTTCGCGACCATTAAGCCACCCGGCATACAACATGCATGCAAACGGCTTTAGACCGGATTTGGAGAAAAATCATGAAAACCAGCATAGGAATATTCATGGGCCTTCTCGTGCTCGGCCTGCTCTGCTTCAGTGGCATTGCATCAGCACGGGAAGACACCCAGACAGCCGACATCAATGGAACCTTACTGACCGATGACATCCAGCCCTATGACGGGCCCATTGGTGCAGACAGCCCCCTCTACGGGTTGAAGATTGCTATGGAGAATATCGATGAGTCCTTCACCACAAACCAGAGTGAGCTCATGGACAAGCAGATCGCCCACGGCCGGCTCCGCATTGCAGAAGTGCGCAGGTCACTCGAACTCAACCAGTCTGACTCGGCCCAACAGGCCCTCGACCTCTACTGGCAGAAGATGAATCTCACCCGCACCACCATCGCCCCGTTCAGGTCCAATGCCACCGGGCTCCTCCATGCGCAGGAACAGATCGCAAAACACCAGGTAGTGCTTGAAAATCTCCTGCTCAGCCACCCGAACAACACCGGCCTCCAGCGGGCGTACAACAACAGCCTTGAACTCGAAGAGAAGTTCTCAGAAAAGACCGCAATAAAGTTCAACCGCTCCGCAGGCAAGGACAACAAGACCATCCTCCGGGCAATCGGACTCGAACATAAAGAGATGGAGCGCTCCGGAAAACCCACCTTAACTCCGGAAGTTAACGAGACCCACACCCGGCCATCGGTGAACGCGACACAGGAGCAGCAGAACGAACGGGTGAAGAACCAGAACAAGAAACCCGTACCGGACACCACAACCACGGTCACAACCCAGCCGACCCCGGCCGTGACCGGCAACCAGCAGCAGGGACACCAGTCCGATGACAGCCAGACCGGAAACAGCGGAAATAACGGCAACAATGGCAATGCCGATACTACGGGAAAAGGCAATTCCCGGAACAAGTAATACGATACTCAGATGAAAACGGAGCATGACCCGGCATCCACCGGGTTTGTGCACTTTTAATACCCGGAGGTGATAGTATTCAACAGGCACGTGGTCCCATGAACTCGGTGAACAAAAACCGCCTTCTTTTCCTGGCAATACTGCTGGTATGCATCTTACCGGCAGGCACGGCAGCAGCCCCGGCACCGTCATATGCCACAACCTATACGATTACCGTACAGGAAGACGGCTCCGCACTCTGGCAGATCGAGTACCGCACATTCCTTGCATCAGACGAGGACCTGCGGGCGTTCGACAACTATACCCGAAACCTGCCTTCTGTCTACCTGCCGGAGGTACGGGACCTGATGCAGCATTCCGCAGCCCAGGCATCGGTCACCGCCTCCCGCCCCATGACGATCAGCAATGTGACCGGCAAGACCGTTGTCCAGACCTCCCCCACCGGCAGGTATGGAATCGTCACCTACTCTTTTTACTGGTCGGGATTTGCAAAACCTGATGGCAATCTCGCAATCGGGGATGCATTTGCCGGCGGCCTCTACCTTGCAAAGGACAATACCCTCGTAATCCGGTATCCCGATGGCTGGACCACCTCACAGGCAGGACCCACACCCGACCAGCAGCGGGATGAACTGGTCTGGTACGGCTTGCGGACATTCAGTCCCGGTGAACCCCGGGTCCTGCTTGAAAAACCCTCTTTCCCGTTCCTCCCGCTGATCGCCGGGTTACTTGTCATCGGTATCTTTGCAGGTTTTTCGTTATTCCGGGCTGCACAGCGCCGGACCGGGCGGGACAGATCTCAGGACCTGGATGAACCGGCAAATGCTGATGAACCGGTAATATCCCTGTCCGAAGCGGAGGTCGCCGGCCTGGAAGAGAGGATCACAACACTGCTCAAATCCGGCGGAGGGGAGCAGTACCAGTCGGAGATTGTAAAAACACTGGACCTCCCAAAATCAACGGTGAGCTCTGCTCTCAACAACCTTCACCAGAAAGGGATCATCCAAAAAGTAAAAAAAGGGCGGGAGAACCTCATCCGGCTTGTGCAGGGCGGGACATAACTTTCGGTACCAGAGTTTTTCCAGCAGGTATTGGAGAATTTCTGGCAGGTAAATTCCCAACAGAAACCGGTGCATAAGATCGCGCATCCCCTTTTTTGTCAGGTTACCGGACATCAGCCTGCCAGTCATTGAGATCACAACGGCACATCGTACCGCAAACCTGATAGCTTATTTCCCCCAGCGCCAACCGTATAGAGTATGAACCCTGTAACGCCCGGTACCCCTCCGTCATCACGGAACAACACCATGGCCCGATTTTTTTCCTCCCATCCCTCCCGGGCGGACAATTTTACAGAATCAGTGATCCGGGAGATAACCCGGCTGTCCCTGAAGCACAATGCGATCAACCTTGCCCAGGGCTTTCCGGACTTTCCGTGCCCGGAGGAACTCAAAGTCGCCGCCTGCGAAGCTATCAACGAGGACTTCAACCAGTACGCGATCACGTGGGGTGCACAGGATCTCCGCGAGGCGCTGGCAGCCCGGGTAGCGCAGTTCAATGGCATGACCTTCGATCCCCAGACCGGCATCACGGTCACCTGCGGTTCAACTGAGGCGATGATGGCCTCGATGCTCGCGATCATCCAGCCGGGCGATGAGGTGATCGTACCTGAACCATTCTACGAGAATTACGGTCCTGATGCCCAGATCTCGGGAGCGGTACCACGGTATGTCCAGCTTAAGGATGATTTCTCGATCGATGAAGAGGCCTGGAAGTCTGCGTTCAACAAGAAGACCCGGGCGATCATTCTCAATACCCCCAACAACCCGACCGGCAAGGTCTTCTCCAAAAAAGAACTCGCGTTCATCGCGGACCTCTGTATCGACCACAATGTGATCGCAATAACCGACGAGATCTACGAGCACATCCTGTACGATGGCAGGAAACATGTCTCGATCGGTGCGCTGGACGGCATGCAGGACCGGACCATCACCATCGGGAGTTTCTCCAAGACTTACAGTGTGACCGGCTGGCGTGTCGGGTATGCCCTTGCCGGCACCGAGATCACGGCACGCCTCCGCAAGATCCATGATTTCTTAACCGTGGGAGCACCAGCCCCGCTCCAGCATGCGTGTGTAGCGGCCCTCCGGCTGCCGGATGCCTATTACCATGAACTGGCCCGGGAATACGACCGGAAACGACACATCCTCTTTAACGGGTTAAAGAAAGCCGGGTTCACCTGCCAGCTGCCGGAAGGGGCCTACTATATCTTTACGGATATTGCCGGGTTTGGCATGAAAGATACGGAGTTTGCACGCCATCTCGTGGAAAAGGCCGGGGTGGCAGCGGTGCCGGGCAGCTCGTTCTACCATGAGGGGGGAGAAACGAAACTCCGGTTCACGTTCTCGAAGAAGGATGAGACGCTCAATGAAGCATGTAGGCGCCTGGAGACGCTTGATATCGGGTAAGCCAGACTACAAAAATTATTTTTTTAATACTTCCCTTTACCGGGAATTTTCCATCGCGGCCGAGAACCGGTCCCGGATCTCATGCGGCGTGAGGGGGATGTTCTTTACTGATGAGTTACCGGGTTTCAGCAGCACATGGATGAAATTCGGACCTTTACGAAGTCCCCCGATAACCGCTGCCAGTTCTGTTTCCGACTGGGCTTTTGCAGTATACCGGAAACCTGCTGCAATGGCGAGCAGTTCGATATCCGTATCCCGGTAAGCCGGAGTGAGCTGATTACCGGTACTTCCGAACGCCCCGTTATCGAGACAGAAGATCGTGAGGTTCTCCGGCTGACGGGCGCCGATAACCGGCAGGATACCGGTCCCAAGGATACTCCCGTCCCCGTCAATCACCCAGACATCGCGCCCGGTGCCTTCGGCAAGCCCGAGCCCCAGCGGCGAGGCCTGCGTATAGCTCCCGAGCATGTAGAAGTTCAGGGGCCGGTCGTTTGCGGCATAGAGTTCCTTGCCGGGCACCCCGATGTTCGAGACTACAGCCTGCTCCGTAAGGTGCCGGGCAATGACATGGATCGCATCGAACCGGGTCATCACCAGTTCGGTGAGGGTCCGCTCGTAAGAGACCGCTACCCGCCGGGCACGGGACGGCGGAGGGCATTCGTTCCGGCAGGATCCGGCTCCTTCCCATGCCTTGGGGAGCACGAGAGCCACATGGGGTCGTGAATGGAGGAATGCATCGTCAATCACATCGCCAATCTTTCCGAACTCTTCGTGCGTATGGATAACCGTATAGGGAATCCCGGTTGCATCAAGGATCTTCGGGATCGCTGCATTGAAGGGCACCTGTGCGGGAATTATCTCATCCTGCACCCCGCGCCAGCTCGCGATGATGGGGAGCGGAAGATCATAGGTCTTTGTCAGGGACATGATGGCATTGAGGGAGTTGCCCAGCCCCGAACTCTGGATAACCATCGCCGGCCGCTGTCCCGCAAGGGCAAGGCCGGCACAGACACCGATCCCGTCCTCTTCCCGGGTAAGACAGGTATGGTCGAAGTGGTCGGGCAGCATGAAACAGAGATCTTTTGCCTTGTCGCACGGGATTGACGCGATGTGGCTGATGCCGTGCTCTTTTAAGATATCGATAACGAGGTTCTCATACATGGTTCTTGGTCATCTCCGCGAGTTCCTTTTTCACGTCTCCGGCAGTTGCTCCGGCTGGCACGCAGAACGCGGCCTTGACCGGGACGAGTGCGTAGTCTTCCCGCACCCGCTCGTATCCCCCGCCGGTGATATTCAGGAAAACGGTCCGGCTCTTGTCGATGCTGCCGCTCTCGCACGCCCGGAGGAGTGAAGCTGTGCAGACCGCTGCAGCAGGATCAAGGTCTATGCCTTCGAGTTCAGTAAACAGGGTTCCGGCAGCACGGGCCTCACCATTGGAAACCGCATACATCCTGCCACCGGTTGCCGACATTGCATCGAACACCCCGCCGGGAATCGCATAGGGGGGTTCGCGGTTGGTCAGTACATCGGAATAGACCCGGGATATCGCGGTCAGGGCATCCGGCATATCTGTCTCCGCGATGAGAGTTCTCCGCCGGGAATTCCAGGCCGAGACCATGGGGACGAACGGGAGGTTCTGGCTGAGGTGGAGGGAGGGCAGCTCGGTCCCGAACCGCCCTTCAGCCTTGAGGCGCATCGCAGCTTCCCATGCTGCAATCCCCCCGGTGCCGCTGCCGATGGCCTGGAAATAGTAGTCCGGCATACGGCCGATGGTCACGGCCGCGTCAAGCATGACCGTCCCCATCCCGTCCCGCCGGGCAACATTCCGTGCCCCGCCCTCCTCGATATAACCAGACAGGCAGCAGACCTCGCGGCTGAAACGGATGGCGTCGGTGTAGTCCCCCCGGACCGCAATCACGCAGGCCTTCTCTGCCGGAACGGTTGTCCAGAGCCGGGGCAGGGCTTTTTCCGGTACCACGATCACAACCGGAACCCCGGTCAGGGCCGAGACCTGGAGGAATGCACGGGCGGTGTTGCCTGCGGAGGCAATGACGAGAACCTTGTTCGTGGTCTCGCGGGCCCGGACCATGGTCGGGAGGGCTTCGAGCTCCTTGAACGAGCAGGTGGTGATCTTCCCGCCCCGTTCCGGCCAGTAGCCGTTGAAACCGATATACAGGTTGGGGAGACCCAGTTCGCGTGCCAGCGCTTCACTCCGGTAACAGACCGGACCTGCATCAATGGGCAGCGTGCCCTGGATCGGGAGCCAGCTGCCGAAGCGGAAGATACCGGGGGCATTTTTAAGATTCAGCTGTTTTTCAGCATAATCAGCCCGCAGGAGCGAGGCATGCCCCCGGGGACAGGACAGGGTATACTGTTCCGGTACCTCTTCGCCGCAGTGGACACAACGAAGCGTGTAAGCGCTCACAGGAGATCCTCCACTTTGCCGGTGATGCTGAACTTCCGGTTGAGGATCAGGTCTTTGAGATGTGTGCACAACCGCAGTGCCCGGGCACGATCCGACTGGCGAAGCGTGATGGGGACCTTTGTTGAGTTCACCGGTAACGCTCCGAGATTTCCAGAGAATGCTCCCCCGGGACACTCACGGACGCAGGTTCCACAGTTTACGCAGAGCACCGTATCGATCCCGGCCTGAGGTGTGATCGCTCCTGTAGGACAACTCTGTGCAGACGTGCAGGTTTCACATTGGATACAGGTGCCGGGCGAGAATGAGATAACCGAATCCGTGCCATCCCACACATCCGCGTAACAGGCAGTGGCAAAGGGAACCCGGTCCCGCACATCCGCAACGGGCAGCGGGATGCCGTCATTGGTGATGCGGAGGCCGGCAAGGACCGCATCGTCAAGTACGGGAATGGGAATGGCAACCGAGGTGTTGCACTCGGGCCCCAGTGACGTGACAAACCCGCCCATCATCTCGGGGATCATCGCATGCATATCCCCGTAGGCCGCGATGTTGGGTTTTTCCCGGCTGCTCCGGGTGCCCGTACCCATAACGTACCCGGTCCCCCCGTTGAGGAGGATCCTTGTTCCGGGACCAATCACGCGAAAACCCGGATCGTTCTGGAGCGGGTTGATATCCCCGCACCCGCTCACCGAGACCTCGGTATACGGCCCGGTGAGTCCTTTTGCCGAGAAGATGGTCTGGACAGTGTCGGGTTTTGTATTGAGGACCGCAAGGTAATTCCTGAATGCACTCCGGGTGGTGATGAGACGGGCATGGCCCATATCGGCCAGTGTCACGGTGCGGGAGAATCGCTCGTGCGATGATTCCACCTCAACTGCCACTTCATGTCCTGCCACAATATCGCGGAAGAGATGCCCCCCGCCATACGTGGCGCTCGCCCGGGCAGTCCCGTACACCACGAGATCGACCGACCCGAGTCCTTCGTTCGGGCAGGGCCCGGGAATAGCCGGCACACCGTTCAGCCAGACCTTTTCTGCATGCCGGAAGGTGCCGGGAGCAGTTACCGGAAGGTGCAGGACGGCAAGCGTACCGGACATCACGCCAAATGTCCCGGTGGTCACCACGTCCACATCGGCAGCGGTGATGGTCTCGTCCTCTGCAATGCGCTCTTTGAGTTCCGCAGCCGTGCAGACAACGGCAGTTCCCCCGGCAATCTTCCTGTTGATCTCTTCAATCGTCTTCATCCCTGCACTCCTAGAGGATCCGGATATCCTCAACCCTCACCTGCAGGCCCGTGGACTTCTCAAGCACCTGGTTCACCACACCGGTATGGGCGACCTGCATCATGCAGAACGACGGCAGGAAGAACTGCCTGAACCCGAACTCCGGGGGGCGTCTCACTACCTCTGCCATCCCCTCGAACCCGATGACATGGTAGGCCTGCACATCTTTTCCCCCGTTCTTCCGTGCCTCGTGGGGACCGACCGTGTGGCAGGTGAGAACACCGGTCACCGTGTTTGCATCGAACACGCGGAGCACATGCTGCACCGGGCAACCCTGCCCCATGGGCCGGCCAATTACGATATCCTCCGGCACAATCTCCCACCGTTCGACCAGGTCGGCCCGGAACGGGAGGATGATCTTCCGTGCAGACGGTTCGCCGGGTAATGGGCCGATGATGAAGTCATAGGCTCTCCCACAGACATCAGTCACGGGAGGAACTGGTTTATCAACGGCAACAGTTGGCGTTGAGGTACCATAAAACGGGCAGTCTGTCCGGGCCTTTGCTCCCTGCTCCACCAGGACGATGAAATCCCCGCAGCATTTTGCACCGCACGCACCGCAATCCTTTCCGGGAGGTTGCCACTCGTCCATCCCTTTAGTCACCCCGGAAGATATCGTCAGCCCCGTCCAGTTTCCTTACCACACCAAAATGGTTCTGCCAGCCGATCTCCCGTTTGCCCACACAGATTGTGCAGACCCCGAGCGGGGGTATGCCCCGGAGCAGGATCGTGGCGGGATCAGCAATCTCTGCCTGCTGGTCTATGGCCCGCATCAGGAAGCGGAGCCCGGTTCCCTGTATCGCATTGGTCTCGATGATATCAATCGCAGGGGCAACCTCCTTGGTCTTCTCCCGGAACACTTCCTTTTCTGACTGGGAGACAAGATCGGTTTTGGTGATTACTGCAACATCGGCAAGCGAGATCATGGGACCCATCTTCAACGGAGAGTTCATGCCGCTGACCGCAGAGATGACCACGATTCCCAGGGACTGGGTGACATAGGGGGAGCAGCGGAGGCAGAGCCCGGCACTTTCAACGATAAAAATATCCGTCCCGAGACCTTCGGCCCACGCAATGGCATCTTTCAGGACCATGACTCCCGTGTGGTCGGGGCAAAGGTCACCGGAATAGATCTTGCGTGCGGGAATATGGAACTCTTCCCGCAGTTCTTCATCTTCGAATGCCCGGACCACATCGATCTTTAAAAAAGCGCACTTCTTCTTTCCGAGGAAATGCCGGATGATCTGGCGGGTCACCGCGGTCTTGCCGGCACTGGGGGGTCCGGCAATGATGATGAGTTTCATATCGTAAACCCCGGTTCGGTGAGAAGTTCACCAGCACGAATCCGCTCCCGGAACCGGCACAGGGTGAGATCCATGCGGGCCACCATCTCCCGTATATGAAACTCCCGGCCATCCGGTTCGAGAATTTTCTCCACGCCACCATGCCGCATCACCAGCCGGCGGTCTGATAGCAGCGAGACCAGTGGATCATGGGTGACAAAGATCACTGATTTACAGTGTTCTTTTAAGACCTCGATCACCTTCTCCCGGAAAATTCCTGCATTTTCCACTTCATCGAGCAGGATCAGGGGCGCATTGCTGATCAGGACTGCATCGGCCACCATGAGCGAACGGGTCTGGCCTCCGGAAAGTGCTGTGATCCGGCAGCCCGGTTGGATCTGCTCCCCGGTAAACTGGTTGGCCAGCTCGATGGTCTCTGCAACGATCGCTGAACCACTCATCTTGCGTGCCCGGACATGCATGGTCAGGAACGCATCAACCGACATGTCGGCCAGGCACTTGGTGTTCTGGGTGATGAGGGCAATGGGTTTTTTTGAAGGGTCACGGATGAACTCTTCAGCTGGGATATCCCCGTTCACCAGCACTGTTCTTCCGGTAGCGGTATCATTGCAGGCAAAGACTTCGATATCGTTGATGAACGCAGTCTTTCCCGAGCCGGTCGGACCGACAATGGACAATGTGTCCCCGGGCCGGATCACGATGCGGTCGAAGGATTCCGGGTTCCCGTGCTTATCGTGGCCGGGCAGAATGGTAATATCGCTGATGGCTCCGGAGCTCATGAATACGAAAAGGAACCACGGGTGGAAATATGTTTTCATTATTTTTAGATTTTTTAATCATTAAAGGAAAGATTTTATTTTAAATTAATACTATGGT
>JBAXDE010000050.1:0-9699 GCA_037141115.1 Methanomicrobiales archaeon
TTTGCCAGTAAACCCGAAAGGTTGGTTTGCCCTATTTTTTGGAGGGGATACGGATAATCCTTGTAAATCCCGTAGATAGCTGGGGTGGTAGCCAGGGGTGTTACAAAACCCATGCAGAATATGAGCAGCATAAAACAGGCAAAACCCACAACAAGGTTATTGGTGATGCCGGCGCCAAACATGCGCACCTTGGGCATGCCTGTCATCTTTTCGAGTTCTTCTTCATCCGGCTCTACAAAAAAACCAATGGGGATGACCGCTACAAGGGCTCCCATCGTCTTGACTTTGATATTCTCAACCCGGCAGAGAATCGCATGCCCGAACTCGTGGACAACGATGGTGATGATGAACGCTAACCAGACCGCAAACGTTGACGGAACATACTCGTTGAGGCCGGGTATGAGCAGGAGATTCTGCGGTTTGTAAATCCCGGTAGGCTCCGGCTGGATCATCAGCGTATAGCGTACCGATATAATGAGCATAACCGTGATAAAAACCGAAACAATGATGACAGCAATAACACCGGCGGTCCCGTATATCCTGAAAAAAATACGGAATCCGGTGAATTTATCAAAAAATTTGACACGATCAGTCCGGATGGCCATGATCGGACCATAGAAGACGATATGCTCTTCCCAGAGTTTATTCCGGTGGATAACAAAAGCTATCGCTGCATACACGGCAACCAGAATGATGAGAATAAGATACCCGTCCATTCCGGTACTATGGCATTGGAGGGCAGATAAAACATTCACCCGGGGCAGATCCAGTCCTGTTTAAAAAACAGTTAAAAATCCCCCAGTGAACTCTGGGCTTTTTTTGCAAGGATCGCAGTGACCGTCTTCCAGCTCTTCCGGGCGATCAGGGGGGGAATGCGGTGCTCATCGATATACGAATTCAGCCACCGGATAGTAACCGGATCCGAAGGATAACCGCTGCCAATCACGCCATGTTTCTTTGCAAGTGTCGTTATTGCCCGGTCACGAGTCACCTTTGCAATGATGCTCGCAGCAGATACTACCGGGTATTTTTCATCGGCATGGTGTTCGGATACGATCTCACAGGGTTTGTCAAGATGGTTCTTCACCATCTCTGCGTACCGGAACGTGTTCACATCACAGGCATCGACATAGGCACATGTCGGAGAGAGTTTTGCGATCGCCTGCGCATGTGCCCGCGCAACTGCCGCATTGAGCGTCATCTCCCGCCGTACCGCATCAATATCCTGCGCGTCGAGTTTCACGATAGCAACCCGGCATTTTTTCTTAATTATTGTGTACAGGCGCTCACGCTCTGATGCTGAAAGGAGTTTTGAATCCTTCATACCAAGGTCTGCAAGAACATCTTCAGAGGAGATTCCCACCGCTGCAATCACCATAGGGCCAAGCACTGAACCCTTTCCCGCTTCATCGACCCCGCAGATCACAGGAATGGGTTGATGCGCAAAATATTTCAATGCTGATGATGGTAACCGGTAATCATGTACATCATCATCGTGGGGCTCGGAGGAATCGGGAGAAACCTTGCAAAACTGGCGATCGAGCACGCCCATAACGTAGTCGTGATCGATCAGGACGAATCCCGGTGCAGCGAGATTCTCGAGCATTACGATGTACTTGCGGTCACGGGCAATGCCACCGATAAGACCATTTTGGAAGAAGCAGGGATCGACCGGGCTGATGCGATGATCGCCACTACAAGCGATGATTCGGTCAACCTGATGACCTGCTGGCTGGCTAAGAAATTCCGGGTACCGAATGTGGTTGCAATCGTCAACCAGCCCTCGCATTCGGACTTTTTCAAGGAAGTCGGAGTACGGATCAGCGAGAACCCGGACGAACTCGTTGCCTCACGCCTGTATTACTGGACACAGAACCCCCAGCTCCAGCAGCTTGCCTCCATTCCGGGCGGCACCATCTTTGAGATCGTAGCCGAACCCGGCGCACCAATCGTGGATCATGAGATCCGCGAGCTCAAGGTCAAGGACTTTGTCTTTATCGCGATCCGCAGGGCAGGCGGCGTGCTCATCATCCCGAGCGGCAGCGTGAAGATCCAGCCCGGAGACATCTTTACGGTATTTACCAAAAAAGAGGCGGAGGACGACTGCCTGCGCCTGCTCAACAAACAACTGAAAAAATCAACGGAGTGATGCCGCGAGCGCACCCAGCTCGAACATCAGTTTCGGGTTCACCCGTATAATCTCTTTTATCAGGCTGATGGTGGAGAACTCTTTTAAGTTCATTTTCGAGACCGAGTGGATGATCTCGTTGAGTTTTGTATCGGGCTGGCTGATCAGGTATTCCTTGATGTGGTAATTGCGCTCGATCGCTTTGCCCATCTTGGACGCACGCCAGGTTTTGTCATAGACCATGAGAGCCGATTTTGACGTGTCGCCTTTTTTGATGCAATCCGCGGCAACTTCAGCAGCAAGTCTGCCGGTGTACATGGCATTGTAGATGCCACCACCGGTCAGGGGATCAACGACACGGGCTGCATCGCCGGTGATCAGGAGATTATCTGCAACCGTACAGTCAAGCGGTCGGCAGACGGAAACCCCCCCGGGAATATACTCAATCGTCTTTCCGTTCGGGAAGGTCTTTTTCACGAACTTGTCAAGGTAATCCTTTGCCCGGTGCCCTTCGCCGCTCTTCTTGCCGGAGATCCCAATACCAACGTTTGCGGTACGGTGACCTTTGGGGAAGATCCAAAGATAGCCTTCCGGAGCAACATCATTGCCAAGGTAAAAGATGGTGGAGTTTTGATCGATGTCGATATCCGCCATCACGTACTGAACCGAGCTCATGATCTCCCGGACCGGGACCGTAGTATCGATACCGCACCATTTCGAGAACTTGGATTCCACGCCATCAGCTGCAATCACCACATCGGCTCTCACATCAGTGACTTTCCCACAGTACTCGATCTTGGCCCCTTTGAGGACTCCATCTTCCATAATGGGTGCAGCCGCACGGGACTTTACCGCTACATCCGCACCAGCCTCGGCTGCCTTCCATACCAGCTCACGGTCGAAGAACTTGCGGTCAAGGACGTAACCGACCTTGCTTCCCGCCATCTCGGACTCGAGTTTCATGAAAAAACCGTCTGGCGCAACAATGCCGGCACCATGCATCTCAGCGGAGATCCAGCGCGGGTCGGGTTCGATGAACTCTAAGAGAGCTTCCTGGCCGATACCCTCGGCACAGCGTACCGGAGCACCGATAGCCGGGCGCTTCTCCACGATCAAAGCGGACAAGCCCTTCTCGGCCGCAGTCTTTCCGGCAAGAGCGCCGGCCGGACCGCCACCAATGATGAGGACATCATACTTACTTTTCATTGATTACCTCCAGGGCACCCAGGGGGCAGACTTTTGCACAGATTCCACAACTCGTGCAGTTTGGCTCTACTGAGAGGTACGCGTCGATCAGTTCCAGGGCGCCTTCGGGGCAGACTGATACACAACATCCGCAGTATCCACAAATATCCCGATGTACTTTGAGCATTGAGAGATCATGTTGGTTTTTTCCTTCATTAATAGTTGCGATTGAAAAACGTTGACCGGACACGCTGCCGGAGAAGGAATGCAAAATCCGGAAAAATGGTTCCCTCACCGGTTATGCATCAGGACGCTCAACAAAGCAGAACGGATCTTCGGCAAGGAAATCGCCGTCCGCGGCATGTGCCCGGACCCGGCACCCGCCACCGCAGAGATCGCGATAGGTACACGCACGGCACCGGCCACCAAACAGGGCCTGTTTATCCCGGAACCGGACGAGAACAGCATTGGACGTGTCCGACCATATGCTGCTGAAGGGCCGATTGCGCACATTCCCCACGATAAATTCCGGTGAACGGGCAAACTGGCAAGGGTATACATTGCCCTGTGCATCGATGTTTGCCACGCGGGTACCGGCACTGCATCCCCCTTTTAAGGATTCCAGCAGCTCGCGGGCATCAGCAAGATCCTCAGACCGGTCCTGCTCCATAGAGGCCAGCAGGTGGATACAGTCCTGCGGGGCATCGACCGTAAGGAACTCCATGGTGGCAGGGTCGGTCTCCTTTGCTTTCCGGTAGAGGAGCGATAATGCTTCGGTCACCTCGTTCCGCCCCAGTTGCAGTCGGGTATAGGAATCGGTCCCCCGACCCGCAGGTACCAGCCAGTACAGGCAGAAACGGGATGCTCCCAGTGAGATGGCGAGATCGACTAATGCTCCAAGTTCGTGGCAGTTCTCCCGGGTGAGCGTAACCCGTACCCCGCACCGGAGCCCGGCCTCCCTGCAGGCAGAAAATGCCCTGAGGGTCTGGTCAAACGCGCCAGCAGAATTCCGGAACCGGTCATGGGTCTCTGCCCTCGCACCATCCAGCGAGATTCCGGCGTACTCGATCCCGCTTTCCTTGATCTTTCGGGCAATATCAGGAGTGATCAGCGTACCGTTGGTACTGAGCGCCATCTTGAGACCCCGACTCCGGGCATGCTGTGCCAGCTCCCAGATATCCTTACGCATCAAGGGTTCGCCTCCGGAGAAGAGGATGAGCGGGACACCCATACCCGCAAGATCATCGATGACCTGTATCGCCTCGGCAGTAGTGAGTTCTCCTTCCGTTGTGCGTCCCGGACCCGACTGGTTGTAACAATGGGTGCAACTCAGGTTGCAACGATCGGTAAGATTCCAGAAGATCACCGGCCGGTATATTTTCGAAAATGCCAGGCAGTTGCTGGGGACATCCGTCAGCGGTTTGTGGCGGTGCCGCATCACATCACTGACGGTTCCCCTTCCATGCATGCATTGTGTAATCCGGTTCATGTTGGATCTCCCCCGTTCTCCCGCATCCTCACGTTCGGCACGCGCTTGAACTCAAGGGTGCTGAAGAGGATGAGATAATCCAAATCCGGACAGCCGATCTGTGCTGCAATCGCTCGGATCTCGTCCTGTACCATCTCCCGGCTGTACCCGTGATGCACAGTATAATGAGTGTATTCCCACCGGCCCGGTACCGGCCTGCGCTCATAGCAATGGGTCACCGGGGGGAAAGCGGCCAGCAGGTCTCCCCGGTTACTATCGCCGGGCCGGGTCGCTTTCCATGCAACAAGGGCATTTGCGGAGATTCCCACTTTCCGCTGGTCAATACGGGCCCGTAATTTTCGTATGATGCCTGCTTCTTTCAGGAGTCGTATCCGTTCTACGACTTCGTCACCCGTAAGGCTCATCCGCCTTCCAATCTCTTCATAGGGAGCCGGGACAAGCGGGAGTCCGCGTTCAAGTTCCCGGAGCAGGCAGATATCAACAGGGTCCAACATTACGCTCCTGGTGCTGTTCGGGTAAAAAAGAGAACCGAACATTGATTTTGATCTTTTTTATCGTAGGGAGATCCAGGACATCGGATGCGGGAATCCCGGTCTGGTGCAGGATCTCGTTAAGCACCTTCCGGATACCCTCTTCATTCCGGGCAGCTATCGTGAACCAGAGGGAATAGTGATGAGCCCGCTCGAAATTGTGCGAGACTTCCGGATACCTGCTGATGGTGGCTGCAATCTCATCGAGTCTCCCTTCCGGTACATGGAGAGCTACGAGTGTCGCCGCATGCAGGCCGAGAGAACGGGATTCGAGCACGGGAGATATGCCCCGGATAATACCCGATTCTTCCAGCCGTTTCATCCTGTCCATCATCTCGGTTTCCGAAATACCGATACGGTCCGCGATCGCTTTCCATGGACGGGATACGAGCGGGAGGTCATCCTGCAGGGCATTGAGAACAGCCAGATCAATCTCATCCACCGAATCGGGAGGGATCATGGGGTCATCACCTCAGGCGGGTAGGGACACCAAGGATCTTCACCGCAAATCTCCCCCTTGAGTATATCCGGCGTCGCAAGACCGTCACACCAGAGGGGAGAGGCTGCATCCTCCGGCCGGTATGCCCGGGCCCTGCACCCGCCGCAACTGGTTTTGTAGTTGCACTGTCCGCACTTTCCCGTCAGGAGTGCCGGATCACGGAGAGCAACAAAGAGGGGGGAGTTATTCCAGATCTCTGAAAATGGCGTTGTGCGCACATTGCCAGCAGAAACCGGGAGGTACGGGCAGGGGGTCACATCACCATTGGCAAAGATCCTGCAATACGTGATGCCGGCAAGGCAGCCGCGTCCCCATGACGGATTGCTGATACCAAGTTCTTCAGCGATCCTGCGGAACTGCGGGGAGCAGGTAGGGCGGATATTAAGATCGCTGTCCCGGTACCGGATCAGTATCTGCCGGATCAGCTCCTCGTATTCCTCCGGGCTGCGGGGCTCGATCTGCCGGGCTCTCCCGGTAGGAATGGGAAAGAAGAGCTGGTAATCACGAACTCCAAGGGAAATCCCAAGAGCGATCAGATCTTCTACCTCACTGATGGCCGACCGCATCACCGACATGTTGATCTGGACAGCAATCCCCGCATCACGGCAGTGCCCGATTGCCTGTACAGCATTCTCCCATACACCATCAACGCCACGGAAGGCGTCATGGATGGCAGGGTCTTTCGAATCCAGACTTATGGCTACGGCCCGGATTCCTGCATTCTTAAGGGTTACCGCTGTCTTCTGATCGATGAGGTACCCACTGGTACCCATGACCATCCGTAGTCCCTGCTCAGTACCATACCGTGCAATGTCATAGATATCCTCACGGAGGAGAGGCTCGCCTCCGCTCAGCACAACGACCGGTGTGCCGGTCGCACGGATCTGGTCAATGACTGAATATGCCTCCTGCGTGGAGAGCACTCCCGCAGCTTCCTCTTCACCTGCATCCACGTAGCAGTGGGAACATTTCAGGGGGCACCTGAGGGTTATGTTCCACGAGATGATACGCGGCGCACCTGCTGTACGATTCAAAGTTTCAATCCCTTTTTCACTCTGTCTCATTTTGAAGTAAGAGAGTAAAAAATCGTTGGTGTTGGCACTCATGTGCTGTTGGAATACTCTTGCCGGGAGACTTTACCGCGGAATAGTGAAATCACAGAAAAAGTGGTTGCGGCCTGACTGGGGACAAGTAAAAGCATGTTTTTCATTGATCGGTAAATTCTACCCCATACGTGAAGTCAAAGAACCGGAAAAAATCTCTTTCAGACGAGCAGAAAACCACAGTAAAGGTGTGGTGTTTTACGAAGGTTAATGTGGCCTGAGGGAAAAGGCTAGATTATGGGCTTTGCCGGGACAGTCTTCCTTCCAAAGCTGAAAATGAAGTGTCAGTTCCATGGAAAACAAGGAATTCGCCACCTCTGCCGGGACACCGGTCCCGGACAAACGGAATGCCATGATGGCCGGCCCCCGCAGTCCCATGCTGCTGCAGGACTCTGGTATATGAGCACTTTCGAAAGTCAGAATGATGATTTAATAGTGTAATTTCTGAAACAGACAATGATGGGAATGTGATGGTATGACTGACGAGAGCAAGTGCCCGGTAACGGGCATGACAAACCGACAAGCAAACGGCCGGGGCAGGTCCAACCGGGACTGGTGGCCGAACCAGGTGAACCTTAAGGTTCTTCACCAGCACACAGACAAGTCCAATCCGATGGGTACTGAGTTCAATTATGCTGAGGAATTCAATTCACTCGATCTGGCAGCGGTAAAAAAGGATCTGCGGGCGCTGATGACCAACTCACAGGACTGGTGGCCGGCTGACTTTGGCCACTATGGGCCATTTTTCATCCGCATGGCATGGCACAGCGCCGGCACGTACCGCACCGGTGACGGACGCGGCGGTGCCGGTGCCGGCCAGCAGCGTTTTGCGCCTCTCAACAGCTGGCCTGACAATGCAAACCTCGACAAAGCACGACGTCTTCTCTGGCCAGTCAAGCAGAAGTATGGCAGGAAGATCTCATGGGGCGACCTCATGATCCTTGCGGGCAATGTTGCGCTGGAATCGATGGGGTTCAAAACATTCGGCTTTGCCGGCGGTCGTGAGGACGTCTGGGAGCCGGAAGAGGCTGTGTACTGGGGCTCAGAGAATACGTGGCTGGATGACAAGCGCTACTCAGGAGAACGTAAACTTGAAAATCCGCTCGCTGCCGTGCAGATGGGACTCATCTACGTCAACCCGGAAGGTCCCAATGGCAACCCGGATCCGGTTGCAGCGGCTAAAGATATTCGCGAGACGTTCGCCCGCATGGCCATGAATGACGAAGAGACCGTAGCACTCATAGCCGGCGGCCACAGCTTTGGTAAAACCCACGGTGCCGGCCCGGCGTCCCATGTAGGGCCTGAGCCCGAAGCAGCTCCCATCGAAGAGCAGGGCCTCGGCTGGAAGAGCAGTTTTGGCACCGGCAAAGGCGGGGACGCGATAACGAGCGGCCTCGAAGTCACCTGGACCAACACGCCTACAAAGTGGAGCAACAATTTCTTCCGGATCCTGTTTGGTTACGAATGGGAACTGACGAAGAGCCCGGCCGGTGCGCACCAGTGGCGGCCGAAGGGTGGCGCTGGCGCCGGAACGATTCCGGATGCCCATGATAAGTCGTTGCATCACGCCCCGACTATGCTGACCACCGATCTTTCCTTAAGGTTC
Organism: Methanomicrobiales archaeon; assembly: GCA_037141115.1. Taxonomy (GTDB): domain Archaea; phylum Halobacteriota; class Methanomicrobia; order Methanomicrobiales; family Methanospirillaceae; genus Methanoregula. Next base: position 8,541 of record JBAXDE010000050.1, read on the forward strand.
GACCCTGCCTACGAAAAGATTTCAAAGCGCTTCTACGAGCACCCGGACCAGCTGGCAGATGCCTTTGCCCGGGCCTGGTTCAAGCTGACGCACCGCGACATGGGTCCGCGCTCACGCTATCTCGGCCCGGAGATTCCGGCCGAAGAACTCCTCTGGCAGGACCCCATCCCCGCGGTCAATCACCCGTTGATTGACGAGCAGGATATTGCCTCTCTCAAGGAAAAGATCCTGACGTCGGGACTGCCTGTCTCCCAACTGGTGTCAACCGCGTGGGCATCGGCATTCACCTTCCGTGGCTCCGACAAGCGCGGCGGTGCAAACGGTGCACGAATCCGCCTCGCACCCCAGAAGGACTGGGAAGTCAACCATCTGACGGAACTGGCAAACGTGCTCAAGACGCTCGAAACGATCCAAGGCGATTTCAACCGTTCGGCTTCCGGCGGCAAGAGAGTCTCTGTTGCCGACCTGATCGTCCTGGCGGGTTGTGCCGGCGTCGAGCAGGCAGCAAGGAAGGCCGGTCACAATGTGACGGTTCCCTTCATTCCGGGCCGCATGGACGCCCTGCAGGAACAGACCGATGTGGTCTCATTTGCCGCACTCGAACCGATCGCAGACGGATTCCGCAACTACCTCAAGGGCCATTACACTGTTTCGGCCGAGGTGCTGCTGGTTGACAAGGCGCAATTGCTGAGGCTGACCGCACCAGAGATGACAGTGCTCGTTGGCGGTATGCGGGTGCTGGACACCAACTTCGGGCATACCCGGCACGGCATTTTCACCGCAAAGCCGGGAACGCTGACCAACGACTTCTTTGTCAACCTGCTTGACGTGGGCACGGAATGGAAGCCGGTATCGGACGCAAAGGACCTGTTTGAAGGGCGCGATCGCAGGACTGGCGAGCTGAAATGGACTGGCACGCAAGTCGATCTCATCTTCGGTTCAAACTCCCAGCTCCGGGCCCTGTCTGAGGTGTACGGAAGCGCGGATGCACAAGAGAAGTTTGTCCGGGACTTCGTGAAAGTCTGGGCCAAAGTGATGAACCTTGACCGCTTCGACCTCGCATGAACGTGAAGGGTTCAAAAACCTTCGGAATCACGCGGGAGAAGTATCCTCTCGAAAAACACGGGTCAGCTTTGAGAACAACCCCGTCGTCTCACTC
>JBAXDE010000051.1:0-9599 GCA_037141115.1 Methanomicrobiales archaeon
ATTACGAAAAAAGATTGTTGGGACTTCTGTGGGGGGATCTGGTCAGTAACAAATATTCAACTGTTTCCTGTCTCACGAGAACCACCCGATTATTCCGGATTGCTTCAATATCGTCTTAATTATCTCGTTAAATGCATTCTGGTCTGTGTTTTAAAATAGAAATAAATGAATCTCAACCGATTTTACTAAAGGAGCCGGTCGCGGAGCGGGGGCGAGTGCGCCGAAGGTGCACGAAGCGTGCGACGCGGGCGGCGATGATAAGGCTGGCTACAAGAAATCATTCAACCGGAACAGAACACATTTCAAAATCTATTTTATCGTTTCAGTGACACGGTAATGGAATGGCAACCTTCGATCCTTCAATCCTTGGCATTTTCATCTTCGGGTTGATTGCCGGTATCTGTCCATGCAACAGCGTCCTGTGCCTGGGACTGATAGGATATCTGACGAGCGGGACTACCCAACTCTCCTTCACCAATATTCTTAAACTAACCCTATCGTTCTGCATCGGTACAGTCCTCGTGCTCCTGCCGCTCGGAATGATTGCAGGATTCATCGGAAAATATTTGCTGTTCCTTAACAGCACCATTGCATGGGCCATTGGAGGAGTGCTTCTGATCCTGATGGGATTGCAACTTCTCCAGATCTACAAACCGCCAATACGAAGCATCTTCAATTTTTTCAAAGTACCGATGTCATATACCGTAACGGGTGCATTCATGCTCGGGCTCTCGTTTGGTGCAATTACCGTTGGGAGAGGAGCCCCTATGCTTCTCATCGTTCTGACGTACATTGCCCTCTACCAGACTGCATTCCAGGGATTTTTCACGATGCTGATTTACGCCGTCGGGCTGTCAATCCCACTCATTGTAATCAGCTCATTGGGTGGTGCATTTGGTAAAAAAATTAAGGATAAGGCACGGGTGAGCGGCGAAGTATTCGATAAAATCATTGGTGTTGTGATTGTGCTCATCGGGATCTATTTCCTGTACCTCGCGTTCCAGTAACAACGTTTTTTTTTATGAGATTCAATGAAGAGGGATATTACACTCAACGGGGCTCCGCCCCTCGCCGCATGGGCTTCCCCAACGAGAACTTGTTTTGTAGTTCATGAAGATCGGTCGGTCATGTTCACTCGTCCTCGCTTCGGCTCCGGCTCGCTTCACATCACCTCCCTTGCTTTTCAGGAGTTGCCCGGTTGGTAGGATGACGCCCCTGGCTTGTCGCGTTGCTCCGGCGCCAGCGGCTGCCCCGGCCCGCTCCTCACATACCGCTTCGCGGAATGTTCGTCGCTGTTGATGCGAAAACGTAGACGCTCAGTGACTCATCCGCACGACGCATCAGGGGCTCGGACTCGTCGCTTCGGCAACTCGTTACCTTCGCACCCTGAAGCGGTGCTCCCTCGGGCCGCTGGGCCCAACGTCACAATCCAGTGAAATCATTCAAAGGGAGAAGGAATTTCCTTTCAGGGCCACCATCTTGTCGGTCCTTCGCCCGTTTAGAACCATTTCAAGAAATATTATATAGTCAACCTTCATAAGTTGACATATGCAGATGTTCATGAACGGGAGACTCCCATGATCCAGTTTGATCACCTCTCCAAAGAATACGACGGGATCTTTGCCGTGAACGATCTCACAACCGAAATCCCGGACGGTGAAATATTCGGCCTCCTCGGCCCCAACGGTTCTGGAAAAAGTACCACGATCCTGATGCTTATTGGTCTTATCGAACCAACGGCCGGATCCTGTCGTATTGACGGCATCGAAGTTGCAACAAACCCTATTATCGTTAAGCAGCACATCGGCTACATGCCAGAGGATGTGGGATTCTATCCGATGCTTTCCGCAGAGGAAAATCTGACGTATTTTGCCCGGCTGTTCCGGATGGAGTCCCGGGATTACAAAAAACGTATCCCCGACCTTCTCTCCCTTGTTGGTCTGGACGGTGTTTCAAAAAATATCGGAGGCTACTCCAAAGGGATGCGGCAGCGTCTCGGGCTTGCCAACGCCCTCCTGAACGATCCCTCGGTTATTATCCTTGACGAACAAACTGCAAATCTCGACCCGCAGGGTGTTACCGATTACCGCCGGATCATTTCCAGCGTGGCAAAGGAAGGAAAGACCGTGTTCGTTTCTTCCCATATCCTTTCTGAAGTGAGCCGGGTCTGCACCTCAATCGGACTTCTCTCGAAGGGGCGGCTGATTGCGCAGGGAAAGTGGGAGGACCTGAGCCGGCAGTTGCATGCCGGAGAAGACCTCCCGATCACCATCACGGTCGAGACCCGCGAACCTATGCCGGACCTGTCCCATCCGGAACTCGTCTCTGTCTCCTATTCCGGTGACCGGAGAGCAGCAACCCTTGTTGCACATTCCGATATCAGCAATTTCGTCATCGATGCATGTACGAGGGCCGGCGTCCGGCTGCACGGGATCCGACAGGAAGGGGCATCACTCGAAGACCTGTTCCTCTCCTGTTACCAGACTGCGGGGTAACAAACAATGGCTGATTCTGGGGTTATCACCATTGCAAAAAAAGAGTTCTTCGATCATCTCCGGAGCCGGAAGTTCCTGCTCATTCTTGGGATCCTGCTCATCGTAGCATGTGTGGGAATACTCAACGGTGTTTCGGACTACCATGCAAAAGTAAAGGAGTACGATAGTCTGCAGCAGACAGTTCCCCCATCATCTGAGTATTATTCGCTTTTACTTGACTATATGAAATTACAGCCATCGGCGCTCCTCGTATTTTACCAGATGAGTACGCTCTTTGTAGTGATTGGCGGAATCCTTGGGATCGCCATGGGATTCGACCTTGTCACTAAAGAGAAGGAGAGCAAGTCGTTAAAGCTCCTTCTCGCACACCCGGCATACCGGGACGAGGTGATCAATGGGAAAGCTTTGGGGGGAATCGCTGCGATAGGTCTCGCTCTTGGAATAATCATGGTAGCATCGCTTGCCACACTGCTTATCGTTAGCATCGTTCCCGATATATCGGAACTTGGGATTATTCTCCTGTTCTCTGCGGTCACCTTCCTCTATATCTTCACCTGCTTTGCCATTGCTCTCTTAATGTCAACCCTATGCGAGGAGAGCGGACAATCGTTGATCTTTTCCCTGATCATCTTTATTGTCCTTGGATCCCTGGTTCCCGCAATCGTGAGTTCTCCGCTCGTGATGGACAAGATCATCGGCCCGAGACCAGAGATGCCGTCAATACTTATCGACCAGATGTTGACGTGGGTAAATCCTGCGAATTGGAAGCAGGACGTTGCAGAGGTAAAAAGCCAGAACCGCGAAGCGTGGGACAGCTACATCCAGAAGACCCGGGACTACGGAGACCAGCAGATGAGGCTCCGGGACATCCAGTACCTCTTCTCGCCAACCAAGAACTACGAGAAGATCACGATCTGCCTCACAAACCCGGTATGGATCCGCTACATGCTTTATTCCTCATCTAATGAGGGTCTGGTGCAGAAAATCGATGACCAGGGAAGGGAGATGTCGATTGATGTCAGTTATACCCCAAAGGTAGACTTTGATTTTGCCGGGATTCTCTCGCTGATTATCGGGAATATTATCGCACTCCTGATCCTTCCCTCCCTGTTCTTCGGGCTTGCCTATGTCCGGTTCATGAGAATGGATATCCGGTAGGGGAGGAAAACGTATGTTCAGTAAGTATCACATGAGTGACAAATCCAGAACCGTGATGGGGATAGTCCAGACATCGTGCAATGCGATGAAATTGAATGAAAGGAGTGGAATAAAAAATGTTTGATTCAGGGGTTATCCCGATAGCTCAGAAAGAGTTCTTCGACTATCTCCGGAGCTGGAGGTTCCTGCTCATCCTCGGGATCCTGCTCGTCGTTGCGATAGTCGGGATCCTCAATGGTATTTCGGATTACAATACGTCAGTAACTACCTACAATAACCTGCAGCAGATCGTTTCTCTTAAAAGCGGGACAGCATCGCCGGTAGATCTCTACATGACAGTGAGACCATCTGTGCTCCAGGTCTTTTATCAGATGAGTACGCTTTTTGCAGTGATCGGCGGGATACTTGGTATTGCCATGGGATTTGATCTCGTCACCAAGGAGAAGGAGAGCCGGTCGCTGAAGATCCTTCTGGCACACCCGGTTTACCGGGACCAGGTAATCAACGGCAAAGCCCTCGGCGGCATTGCAGCTATTATTCTTGCCCTTGGAAGCATTATGGCAGTATCACTTGCGGTTCTGCTCATCTTTGGGATCGTTCCCTACCTATCAGAGCTGCTCCCGCTCTTGGTTTATTGTACCGTGACATTCCTGTTCATCTTCAGCTTCTTTGCAATTGCCCTCTTCATGTCGACACTCTGTGAAGAGAGCGGAAGATCGCTTGTCTATACCCTGATCATCTTTGTCGCATTCGGAACTTTTATTCCCGCGGTGGTCACGTCGCCCCTCGTGATGGATCAGGTTATTGGCCCGATGCCGGAACTGCCAAGGATCATTGCCGATCCGATAATGAAAGATCAGAATCGTGAAGCAAGGGACACGTACGACCAGCAGACCCAGGAGTACGGGGAGAAACAGATGAAGGTAGCGGATATGCAGTACCTGTTCTCGCCCACCCACAATTACGCAAAGATTACATCCTTCCTGACAAGCCCCGAAACAGTGAGCGGCACATTGTATCCCACAATGGGGGTGGGTCCGGGGGGAAGTCTCAATGACACGTCCCGGGATATTTCAATCGGTGTAAAGTACCTGAAACGGGCGGACCTTGACTTTTCAGCTATATTCGCCATGATTTTTTGGAATATTATCGCTCTCCTGATTCAGCCGGTTGTCTTTTTCGGGCTTGCATATGTCTCGTTCATGAGAATGGATATCCGGTGAGGTGTTTGAACGTGAACCAACCTTCGGAAAAAATACCTCTCAAGACCTGGATACTTTTCATCGCACTTACACTGGGAATGGTTGCTCTCATTCAGCCGGTCATTGCAATAGATTCGTCTCCCAACAGCGACATGATCATCCAGTGTGATGTTCCGGGAAAAATTATCGAGGCGGGAGAGACCATGAATTTCGATCTCATTGTTACCAATAACGGGCCGGATATTTACCGTAAACTGTGGTATGAAACCTTTGACGGGAAACGGCTGGACTGGAAGATGCGCTTTATGGATGGACCAAGCGAGATAAACCTGCTGGCCATCAATCGGGGGACCTCGAAGAATATTACATTCATTATCGAAACGAGTTCCGATACTCCTGTCGGCGATTACACGGTCAGGCTGCATGTCGGGGACGGATGGTACTGGCTGTATCCCAAGATATCAAAGAGCCATGCAGGAGAGAAAGGGACGCTGGACCTGAAGGTGGTTGATACGGAAGGAGAGAAGGTCAAAGGTGCGACCATCGAGATGATCCCGGAGAAAGGAGTTACCCTCTCCAGCCGGCTGATGAGTGCAGCAGATGGGAGCGTCTCCGCGCTGGTTGCGGACGGGACCTATACTATGAAGATATCCAAGCCCGGTTATGTCTCTTTTGAAAAGAAGGATGTGACCATAAAAGGCGGTATCACAACAAAAGCCGGAACCATTATGCTGGAAAAATCCCTCTTTGCCGCAGATCTTGTAATAAAATCCCCATCGATCACGACAACGATCGGCAAGAATCCCCTCTACGAGATAGTTATCCGGAATATCGGGAAGAGCGACGATACGTACCGGCTCGCTTCGGCAGGAACTCCCGAAGGCTGGTACGTCAGGTTCCATGAAAATGGGGCTGAGGGTTCAGATATTTCAGAGGTTTACCTGAAGTCCGGCGATGACAAGACGCTGGATGTCGAAGCAATCCCTCCTTATGGCGTGCAGGTAGGGGACTACAATTTTTCCGTAAGCGCCGAATCGTCCCAGACGGTTTATTCCCAGAACCTGAGCGTGAAGATCCGTGGGAATTATGACATGATACTCTCTGCCGAGAAATACCGGTACGAGGTCAATAAAGGTGAAAGCTTCACATTCCCGATTACTATTATAAATGCCGGGGATGCCGGGGCGCTTACCAATGTGAAGGTTGACGTATCTGCACCCGATGGCTGGAAAGCGGAAATCTCACCAAAGACTATTGCCAGCATACAGCCCGGAGAGAAGAGTACGATTTCACTCCATGTTATTCCCCCGGCCAACATCGTGGCCAGTGAGTACAAGATCACGATTAAGGTTACTTCCGACCAGACCGAAAAGAGCGACGAGTTCCATATCCTCGTCAAGGAGCAGTCCATGGTTGCTGTGTTCGGGCTGCTGGTCCTCGGGCTCGTTGTTGGAGGAGTGTATTACATGTTCAGGAAATACAAGAGGCGATGAGAGAGATGATGATGAAAATTATTACAATTCTTCTGGTTATCACAGCGATTTTTTTTGCCGGGTGCATTGGTTCCGATAAGCCGGTGATTCCGGAACAAGTACAGCAGACGATCACTCCCGTTAGCACGTCCTACGGGACTGCTGCTATGACTTTAGCACCGCACCCTGTCACAACGGTCCAGGCCACAACAACTGAACCCCCGATCAGGATTTTCAATGGGGAGTACCACTGGGTGGAATACCGGGAAAATAGTTCTGTTACTATGCCGCCCAATCCCCGCTCATCCTGGATATATAATCACAGGCTTGAACGATCAACAGATATTTTTAAAGGAACCCCGGCAGTTCACTACAAAACCACGACGATATCTTATTCTCCTGAATGCTGTATCAATGATATCGTTACCATAACCAAAGATGGCAGTGTGTATGTCGAAGACACTTGGTTCGATGCGTCAACGGGCAGGTATCTTGGGGGAACCTTGTCCGGGACGATAAAGGGGACTGCACGACCTACGGAAGTTATGCCGGAAGACAAGTCTCTGATTGATACAGGAAGTTACGGGGGATGGATGGGGATTATGCCGTTTCGTGAGGTGAATATGACCCTTACTGATCGGGGAACGGAATCCATGACTGTACCGGCAGGAACCTATCCGGATGCCCGGAAATTAACTGGAAAATTCCATGACGGGACTTCGATTACATTCTGGGTTGCACCGGGGGTTCCTGTACCTGTCCGGTATGAGTTCTCCAACAAGTATCTTGACGGTGAGGACCCGCTTGAGGTGTTTGAGCTGAAGGGTTGGGGATGAACACCAGTTGACACATGCTTCTTCCAACGGATGAAAAGCAGTTCGAGTACTGGAATATGCGACGAAACAGAATTCCCAATATTACCATCGCTACGATGAGGGGTATTTCCCGGCAGGTTGTATCCAGAGCGCTTCTTCACATGGATGGGGTTATTGAAACAGCGTTCCGGGATATGGCTGAGGCGAACCAGATTGTAATCGATTTGATCAACACTGAGCGTGGTGTCCTGCTCGGTTATTCGATACCATTCATTACGCCCATAGTAATCTTTGTATCCGAAAAACACGGGATACATGTCTGGGCCGTTCATAACGGAGATTGCGGTACCTGTCAGCGGTACGAAGCATGCACTGAGATGCTGTGCGATTATGCTCATGAAACCGGAATCAGGATCGAGAGGACAGCTAATCCAAACAAAATGGCAGAAGAACTTTTTACGAAAGTGAGGGCAAGTTTATGATCCTGACAAGATTTCTGGAATTATTTACTCATGAACTGTGAAATGTTACAATAATTTTTATATGGTCAACTCTCATAAGTTGACATATGCTTCTGCCCACGAACGATAAACAGTTCGAGTTCTGGAAGATGCGACGCAATGGGAATCCGAATATTACGATAGCCAATCTTCTTGGCATATCCAGACAAGCGGTCTCCAAAGCTCTTCTTCTCATGGACACGAAGATCGAATCAGCACTTCAGGAGATGGCTCAGGCAAATCAGATCGCGATTGAAAAGATTAATCCGGAACGAGGGATCCTTCTTGGACGCTCGGTACCATTCAAGACTGCTGCGATCATCTTCGTGTCGGACAAACATGGCGTGCAGGTATGGTACGAGCACGACGGCGATTGTGGTACGTGCCAGCGATTCACAGAATGCGTCGAGCTCCTGTGGGATTACGCAACCGAACTCGGGATCAGGATCGAGAAAACAGCGGACCCGACAAAGATGGCCGAGGAGTTGTTTACGAAAGTGAAGGCGATGGCATGACAATCACTAATGCATCGGATAATGTTCAACACCGGCTGGGCTGGTGCCCAAACACACCGGTGATTAGTTCCGCGTCCGCGGTTCTCTTAACCGAACCTGCTTTCGCGAATCCTCTTGAACCGGATGGAGGGGCCGGCGGATCGGCACGTGTTGCCCGGGGAATCCGGTTTGCAACCGGCAGTATAAGGATCCTGATCAACAACAAGCGGCTGCTTTGGTTCTCGTTCCTGACAGGCTTCGTGATACTCTTCATGATTGCGGCGGAGATGTATTTCATCACCCATCTCGATCTCTTCACACAACTCTTCGTGGCAATTCCCTTCGGGGAATCGTTCAGGGTTTTTGATTTCCGTCTCTTCCTTCTCCAGGCAACCGGTTTGTTCGGGATAAATATCCTGCTGGCTGCCCTTATCCTAAGTGTATCCACCGGCAATTTCGGAAAAACATTAGCCTTCCGGGAAGGACTCACCAAAGTATGGAGCCATACGGGATCTCTCGCGGGGTGGTCCGTGATTATGGCATTCCTGGTAACGGTCATCTACACATTTGTTTCACAGGATCCGTTTATTGGGAGTGTCGTCTTCCGGATAAGCATGGCAGCCTTCTACTTACCATTCGCGTATTATATCCCGGATGCAATATCGTCCGCTCTCTTTTTTGTGTGCTACGCGATGTTCGTTGATATCATCCTGTTTGTTCTCACCCTGTTTGTCGTGCCGTTTATTGTCCTTGAGAACAAATCCCTGCCCGGCGCTATCGCGGGTTCATTCTTACTTCTCAAGAAAACCTGGCGCGAAATCCTTGGGAGCGTCCTTGTCTTGGGTATGATTGCACTCGGGATCTCTTCAATCGCGTTCGTTATCTGTTCAACCCCGTTGTTGCTCAACCATGACTACGACTTTTTCCTCCAGATCTCGCGTGGACGGTTGCTTATGACGATTGTATGCTTCGCTTATGTTATCGGGTGGTGGATCCTGATGACGATCGGTTCTACCGTTGTGGGAATTACAACGTCGACGCTCTATCATTATGGAAGGACCGGTTGGGCACCTGACCGTTTTGAGATTCTCGGAGATACTTCAACAAACTGTGCCTGATGTGCAGTAGGTTGATGTTTCCGAGGTTCCCCAAAAAAAATGTATTTCATCATCGTAGGTAAATGGAAAAATAGGGGGTGGGGAAAATAACCCCAATTCAGCCCCCGTTTGCTAGACTCCTATCCGGAAAACCCCGTAAAATCGTCCGTTTGAGTGCATGTGAAAACGGAGGCTATATATCGCTCTGTTTGCCAAAATACGGCAGGAATGCATCTCGTTAAAAGTCCACCAAAGCCCCTTAAACCGAGGCATTTTTCGCCACCTATTTTACCCCCTCGGGACCCCTAAAAGGTATCCTCTCGAAAAACACGGGTCAGCTTTGAGAACAACCCCGTCGTCTCACTC
>JBAXDE010000052.1:0-9588 GCA_037141115.1 Methanomicrobiales archaeon
ATGATTAGAGATCAGGGCGTTTTCGATTTTACAGTAAATTGTTTACACTATCGACGGGATCCATATCTATGAGATTGAACAAGACGGGAAGCCCGGAAAATTCATAGAAGTAAACGAAGTCGCCTGCCGGATGTTGCAGTATACCCGCGAAGAACTCCTGGAGCTTGGGCCACTTGATATTGTCTCCGGGTACCACAGCCGGCCTTTAGCGGAGATCACCGGAGAATTATCCTCGACCGGCCATGCGATCTTCGAGACCGGGCACCGCAGAAAGGACGGGACTATTGTTCCGGTCGAGATCAATACCCACATGGTCAATCTCCAGGGAAAACGTATGACCGTATCGGTGATCCGGGATATCACCGAACACAAACGGGCGGAAGCAGCGCAGGTAAAGACAACCCGAAAACTCAATGTCCTCTCAAACCTGACACGAAAAGACTTAACCAGCCAGCTTTTTATCCTGAATGGCTACCTGAATCTGGCACAAAAACATGCAGACGATCAGGATCAGGTTATCAGGACGTTATCAAAAGGGGAACAGGCACTCCGGTCAATCCACGAGATCGTTGAGTATACGAAAGATTACCAGGACCTGGGCATAAAACCCGCAACCTGGCAGAACGTGAATCTGGCATTGTTGTTCGGGCTCTCCCATGTATCCATCGGTGAAATTCAGCATAGCCTTGAAACCGAAAACCTTGAGATCTTCGCCGATCCCCTTCTGGAAAAGGTCTGCCAGCGTCTCTTCGAGAACTCACTCGTGCATGGCGGTCATGTCACCCGGATCCGTGTCTGGCACATGAAGACCCCGGATGGGATCACGATCCTCTTTGAAGACGATGGCGTAGGAATTCCGCAGGAGAAGAAAGAACAGATCTTTTTGCGCGGCAACGACGCCACCAGTTTCTCAATGCGGAGTCTCACCTTTGTCCAGGAAATTTTCGATATCACCGTCATCACCATCCGTGAGACCGGCGAGCCAGGCAAGGGAGCGCGGTTTGAGATAGCAGTGCCAAACGGGGCGTGGCGATCAACAGAGAAGGTGCATAATGGCAGATAAAATCCGGGTTCTCTACGTGGATGACGAACCAGCACTCCTTGACCTCTGCAAGATATTCCTTGAGGATTCCGGGGAATTCTCTGTTGAAACCATTGAGTCAGCTTCCGCTGCCTTAGTCCTGCTCAAAAAAGAACCGTTCGATGCGATCGTCTCTGATTACCTGATGCCCGGCATGGACGGCATCCGGTTCCTTGCTGAAGTGCGGACACACGTGGGGAAGATCCCGTTCATCCTGTTCACCGGCAAGGGCAGGGAAGAGATTGTCATTGAGGCTATCGCACACGGTGTGGACTTCTATCTCCAGAAAGGGGGGAACCCTAAGGCACAGTTTGCGGAACTTGTCCAGAAGATCCGGGCCGCTGTTGAGCGGCGCACTTCTGAGAATGCCTTCAAAGAGAGCGAGAACCGCTACCGCTCCTTAGTGGACACCATGCAGTTTGGCATTGTCGTCATCGATGCACAGACCCATACGATACTTCAGGCAAACCCGAAAGCTCTCGAAATGATCGGGGGTACAGGCGAATCGGTTTTGGGATTGGTCTGCCACCACTTCATCTGTCCTGCCGAATCGGGCAAATGTCCGATCACCGATCTGGGGCAAATGATCGATACTTCTGAGCGCATCCTTCTCACCCGGCGAGGAGAGAAGATCCCCATCTTAAAGAGTGTTATCAGAACAATGCTGGGGGGAAAGGAGGTATTGATAGAATCCTTCATTGACATCACCGACCGTAAAAAGGCAGAAGAGGCACAGATCTCGTCCCTGCACGAGAAGGAACTGCTCTTAAAAGAGATCCATCACCGGGTAAAAAACAATCTCCAGACCATAGCAAGCCTCCTGTACCTCCAGTCCCTTTCCACCGATGATGAAGCGATAAAAAAAATGTTAAATGAGGCACGCTCGCGGGTCTCTGCCATGGGGTCCATTCACCAGAAACTCTACCAGTCCGCAGATCTCACCCGCATACCGTTTACCGATTACATCAGCCAGCTCATAGAATACTTAAAGGAATCCGATGGCGTGGATGAGACAAAAATACGGATATCTGTATCGGTAAAACCTGAAGATCTGTTCTTTGATCTCGATACCGGTATCCCCTGCGGGCTCATCATCAACGAGCTGGTGATGAATGCGCTGAAATATGCATTCCGTAACCGGCCCGGTGGCACTATCACGATCCGGATGGCCCGCGATGAAACAGACCAGAATGTTCTGTTAGTGAGCGACGACGGGCACGGGATTTCGGAAGATTTTGAACTCACCACCATGAAATCCCTTGGCATGACCATTGTCGCAAGCCTTGTCCGGCAGCTGGGCGGAACCATGGAAATGGTCCGGCAGCCGGGAACAACCATCACGATCCGGTTTCCCACGCAGGCACCTCTGCCCTCTCAACAACCGGCGTCCGCTGAAAAACCCGGTGCAGACGATGAACCGGGTATCGATGAAAAGATCAAAAGGATTCGGGCACACCATGGCTGAAAAAAAGATTCTGATCGTGGAAGACAACGAAATTGTCGCTCTTGAGACCAGCGAGCGGTTAAAGAGACTCGGGTATATCGTTACCGGTATTGCTGCAACCGGCGCGGATGCGGTTGCGCTCGCCCGTTCCACGCAGCCGGATCTCATTCTCATGGACATCAACTTAAAAGGCCCGATGGATGGCATCACCGCTGCTGAACAGATTGGAGCCTTTCTTGAAGTGCCGGTGATCTATCTCACCGCGTATTCCGATGATGCAACCCTCCAGCGGGCAATGAAGACAAAACCTGTGGCCCATCTCATCAAACCCTTCAAGGAGCGCGAGCTCTACAGCAATATCGAGATGGCCCTGTACCGGTCCAAATCCGAGAAAACAATGAAAATATCCAGCCAGATGGAAGAGCTCATCAGTACGTTCTCTGCAATGAATGAGGGCGTGATAGTGACCGATAAGTCCGAGCAGATCCTCTTTATGAATCGGGCGGCATCGATCCTGACCGGGTTTTCCGCAGACGAATGTGTAAAGAATCCTGTCACCTCCGTCTTTACCATCCAGCGCGGGGATCCGGCCCTCGAAAAAATCCTTGCCGGTAAACCCTCGGGGTTTCCGGTTCTCCAGGAAGTCCGTTTGAACCTGTCCTTAGTAACGCGCTCGGGAACGAGCATCCCCGTGGTAGCAGAAACTATCCACATCAACGATGTACACGGCACACCTGAAGGCTACGCCCTGCTCTTCTGGACTCCCCCGCAGGACACAGAACGGGAACGCTGAAACGCAAATGACCCAAATTCTGCTTTATCCCTGCCGACAAGGATGCCCGGTGCGGGAATGGCGATACGCACGGGGGTGAGGGGAAGATTATGGATCTTTTCAATTTTTTCCGGCAGGATATAGAAAGATCAATCGCGTCCAGAGATGTGCGGGGAATTATCCATGCACTTCGTGACCCGGATCCTGCAGTCCAGCAAAAGGCAGCAGCAGCACTTGCTGACATGGCTCCCGATGAGGCGGTCAGGCCGCTCTTAACCTCCCTGACCTCTCCGGACCGGGATGTGCGTCGCCTTAGCGCCATGGCCCTCGGGAACATAAAGGACAGCAATGCCGTGGCCGCTCTGGTTACTGCTCTCGGGGATACGGATCCCGGTGTCAGGCTTGAGGTGGCAGAAGCGCTCGGCAAGATTCGTGAGCCCGAAGCAGTTGACGCCCTGCTCCCGTGCCTTGATGACAGCAATGCCGATGTCACGATGATGGTCATCTGGGGACTTGGCCGGATGAAGGACGAGCGGGTAATACCCCTGCTCCTTCCCCTGCTTGCCAACCCGGACCACGGGATCCGGTTGCAGGCGGCAGAAGCCTTGGAGAAACTCAATGGTGTGCCGGCAGATCCGCAGGATAAAGCGCTCTATTACATAGCAAAGAATGACTGGGACAAGCTCATGCAGTTACGAATGGCTGCGTTCAGGCCGCTGGTCTGGGCTTTGAAGGACGATTATTTTCGGGTCCGGGAAAAAGCAGCCAACACGCTGGGCCGGCTCAAAGATGTACGCGCCGTCGGTCCCCTGATCCAGTTACTCAGTGATGCTGACGGAAATGTGCGGATGGAAGCCGCAGGTGCCCTGGGAGAGATAGGAGATAAAAGGGCACTGCCTGCGCTCGCGGCAGTGTTAAAAGACGATTACGTGGGTGTCCGGATAACGGTTGCAGCAGCACTGGACCGGATGAAGTGGTCCCCTGCAACAAAAACCGAACAGATCCTGTACCTGATCGCAAAGGAGCGGTGGCTGGATCTTGCAGCCATGGGAGAACCCGCTGCTGACATGCTCTCCGAACAGCTCGAAGATCCGTATTACGGAATCCGGGATAAAGTGACAAAGACGCTTCGTCAACTGGGAAAAGATGTCCTTCCCCAGATGATAAAAGCCCTGGCAAGCCCGGACAAAGATGTGCGGCGGAGGGCACTCTGGGTCATCGGAAAGACCGGAGAACCTTCTGCATTTGACCCGCTTATCCGATCTTTACAGGATCCCGATCTGCGGTGCCGGGAGGAGGCCGTCATCGCACTGGGAGAACTTGCAGATCCGCGTGCGATCCCTTTTCTGGAGCGGATAATTGAGGATGATGAATCCTTAGGTCCTGCCGCAGTATCGGCTCTGGGGAATATCCACCATCCGGATTCCGTTATAAAACTCATACCGTATATTCGTGATGAGGACCCGCTCATCAGGATCAACGCAGTTCGTGCTCTCGGGCAGGTTGGTGACAAATCGATCCTGCCCCACCTGGCTCCTGCCCTCAAAGATCCCGATACGGAAGTCCGCATTGCAGCGATACAGGCGATTGCAAAATTCGGGGGGGCAGAGACAGCGGAACTTGCGCACTCCGCTCTTTCAGACAAGGATATCCGTGTACGCCGGGTTGCGGTGATTAAACTCATCCGGATGCGGGACGAACACCTGCCCGGTCTCCTTGTCGGGTTGCTGGATGATCCGGACCCGGACCCCGATATACGGCGCATTGCTGCCCGGGGTCTCGATAAGATCGGTTGGCATCCCACAACGGTCGAGGAGCATAGGAGCTACCTTGTTGCCACGGACCAGTGGCGGGATCTCGAACGCCTCGGCCTCCTCAAACCACAGGAAGAACCGGGAAAAAAGAGAGCAAAAGGCCCGCAAATATCGCTGAAGGGATCACCTCTTGCCACCCTTCCGTCTGATACCAATACCCTGGATACAACGGAACTTAAAAAAGAAGAACCTGGCCGCAGCCCGGTGAGGTCCCTTGAAAAATCTCCGGAAGGGGGAATATTCGGGCTTATCCGGAACTTAAAAAACAGGAATGAACAACCCTCAATCCGGTGGAATGCGGCAGAAGGTCTCGGGTTACTCGGGGATGTCAGGGGTATTGAACCGCTGATCGATGCACTGAAAGATACGGATGCGGAACTCCGGTGGCGGGCTGCGCTCGCTCTGGGAATGATTGCTCATGAAACTGCAATTGATCCGCTCTGCGCCAGTCTGAACAACGATGACCAGAAGCAGGTACGGATACGGGCCGCCGAGGCACTGGGAAAATTCCACTCGGCCACTTCCATCCGTGCGCTGACATCCGCTCTTTCTGATATTCACCCGGATGTGAGAGCAACTGCTACTATGTCTTTGGGAGAGATCAGGACCGACAGGGCGATCAGTGCCCTCCTGACCGCTCTTCTGGATCCGGATGCGACCGTTCGCGAGACTGCGATCAGCACCTTAATAAAAATCGGCGAGAGCGCAGAACGATCCCTGTCAAAATGGCTCAAAGACAAGAATCCCGAAGTGAAAAAGGGTGCGCTTATGGTTTTATCCCGTATGAGGCCGGAGGTAAGCAGCCAGATCCTCTTCTCCTCACTTCAGGATCCCGATGCCGAAATGAGAGCCATGGTTGCATCAGCCCTTGAAGCGATCGACTGGCATCCTGAAAATGATTACCAGAGCATGATCCTTCTTTTTGCCCAGAAAAAATGGACCGAACTGGGGAAAACCGGAAAAACTGCGGTAGGAGTTCTCACGGAGGGTTTAACGGACAGGGATCCTGAAGTGCGGAGGGCATCAGCGGAATTGCTCGGAACGATTGGCGGCAAAACGGCTGTATCTGCCCTCATGGAGGGACTGCATGACGAGGATCGTGAAGTGCGGTTCGCATCACTCAGGACGCTCCTGAAAAAACCATCAGGGGATGGTGCGGATCTGGTGTCAATTCTGAAAAAAGAGTGATGGCAGGGTTCCATAACCGTTTTTTTTTATGGGAGTGCAGGGAAACGCGGGTGTAACGATTGACGGATCCACTCCATAATCCACGGCACCGTATTCTCACCACAATCAGTATCATCATCCGGGAACCGGCGAACCGGGCAAAGGTGCCCGGTTCGAGATGACAGTGCCGAAATGAGTGTCCCGGCTCATCGAAGTGAAGTAAAATCAATTGCAGAATTAAACGATTGACTCCGGTCCCTCACTTGAATAATTTCGTCTGATCCTTTTCCGGAAACGACGGAGAGAAACTACACGACTCCATAATTTTCTTTGTGTGCCAGATCCATTTGTTCGCGTGCCCGGTCGTCATGCGGATGTATCTTCAGAACTTTGTCAAACGCACGGATAGCCTCATGATATTTCTGTAGATTCATAAGGGCCATCCCCTTGTTGTACCACGCCTCGGTGAATTCAGGATCGATGTCCGCTGCCTGGGCAAATGCATTGAGAGCGTCCTGGTATCTGCACATTTTGAAAAGAATTATGCCCTTGTTATACCACACATTCGCATTGTTGCCATCGGAGTTAACTCCTTTTTTTGAGTGGTAAGCATCCTTGAATTGCCCGGCATCGCACATGTTATTTCTAAAATAATGGGTGGGGAACTTGTGTGGCGGCAGCGGGATTGAGTTCGCACCGGGCTGGGGCATCGGTATATCTGGTTGAGTTTTTATTGATGGGTTATGCAGTGCGATTGAGGCGGGAATTATTCTGATCAAAAACCCAATCATCTTTTTGGATGCGGTTCTCATCCCATATGCCTTCTCTGGTTACAGGTCAAGTTGAAAACGAATTGCCTCGTGAATCTCATGCATCAATGCAACATCGCAAATCTCACCGATCTCTTTTTCCAGCCGGCGCTTGTCAAGAGTCCGGATCTGGTAACACAATGCGATTGATTCCAGGGATAAATTCCCTGAGGCCTTGGGAATAAGCACTTCATTGGGATAAATTATACGCGCCACTGACTTACGTGAGGTTAATGGCACGATATTTACTACAGGAAGCATCTGATTCAATTGTTCACGGCTGACTACCAGCACCGGTCGATGACCTGATTGTTCAGATCCACAAACCGGCCCCTAGTGAAGCAAGAAAGATATGCCATTGATACTTCACGTCTCATGCTCCCACCATTCACTGTCTGCTGTTGAGAATGAGTTCATTGTTTCATTGAGATCAGCTATGAAGAGCGGATCATTTGCTGCATGTTTCATGCGATTTAACTTACCTGCCTGAATATCTGCGACACCATCTTTGGGTAGACTACGTTCAATCATCAGGTATTCTTCCATAGGTAAGATGACGCCAATTGGTTTTCCCTCAGCATCTTTGATAATTTGCCGTTTAAGAACGGATATCGACATTTCAAACCTCCTGAATGCTTTAAAATCCCACGCTTCCTTTGGATAGTATCTGTTTCACCGGAAAAGCCAGTAATTATCAGGCCTTCTCACGATCCCAAAGGGAGATCGATTTAAAACCCGATGAAGATTACCGGGCACCCGTTAAGGGGTGTGTGTCTTCACCTGCATATCCTCTAGGTTACTTCCCACGGGTATTACTGTGTATCCGTATATGGTTATTCTATTATTTATTCTGCATTTATAGGTTTTATCCCGTATTCATCAATAATTGTCAACGGCTGGTTTAATTTCCCCACTCGCGTCGGAATAAATTCCCCCGTGTGACACTCAGGTTTAGGTATCTGAAGTGTTGCCTATGATCGAAGTGGAGGAAACCTGATGCTATCGGACCACAGGGCATTCCTGTTCAACAAGGCAAAGAACCAGCTTGTGATCCCGGCCCGGGTTGTGAAGCAGGACGCAGTGCAGGATAAAAAACTGGGCGGGGATCAGCCACAGATCTGGTACGGGGCGTACGTGTTTGGAGTGAACCCGCAGGTATCGTTCACCTCTGCCCAGATACACATGGGCCGGTTCAAAGACGCCATTACCAATCGAAGACAAAATCCTGAAAGGCAATCTCTTCTCGCAGGTAGATGCAGCGGTACAGTTATTCCAGCAATATATGCAGGTCCGGTACGAATTTGGTGAAAAACCGGAACATACGGAGCCATTGTCTGCAATGCAATGAACCGAGATCTGGGATTACCCGATCAAAGCCCTGCGTGAAGCGGTGATCAATGCGCTTATCCATTGGGATTATTTCCAGACCGGCGCCGAGATCCAGATCCGCGTTTACGATGACCCTGTGGTGATCACGAACCCCGGTGGGCTTACGGGAGGGATGACTGTTGATGAACTCCGGCAGGAGGGACATCGTTCACTACCGCGAAATACGCTGCTCGCCCAAGTTTTTTATTACGGGGAATTGCTGGAGAAGTGGGGCATGGGTACGAGCCGCATGATTACCCTATGCCAGAATCACGGTATACCTGAACCAGAGTTTTCTGCACATCCGGATTGGTTCAGTGTAACATTCGCCAAAGATTTCTACACAGATGAGCGACTTCTGGCGCTCGGGCTTTCAGACAGGCAGGTTCAGGCAGTGCGCTATGTGAGGGAACAGGGCGTAATTACGAATAAAGCGTACCGGGAACTTACCGGTGCAATTGATAGGACTGCTCTGCGCGATCTGAATGATCTTTGTACAAGGGGGATTTTCTCGAAACAGAATAAGAAGGGCAGGGCTACTGAGTATATCCTGGAGAAAAAGAATCCCGACAATCCCGACATTTTCCTGCGGGTGTCATATTCCCCTATTTTTTTAAGTCTCCGTCGAAGGACCCTATTATATTACTG
Source organism: Methanomicrobiales archaeon (assembly GCA_037141115.1). Taxonomy (GTDB): domain Archaea; phylum Halobacteriota; class Methanomicrobia; order Methanomicrobiales; family Methanospirillaceae; genus Methanoregula. The sequence goes on from JBAXDE010000052.1 coordinate 9,104, forward strand.
CATTATATTCCAAAAAACGAACACCCCGGAAAACGCGACCCCCATATTCGCATTCCGGCAGCCTTTACGGGGCCCGGATGGGGTAAACTAAATGGCAAAAATAAACCCGAAAAAAAGGGCCCTGGCAGCCATCCGGTGACATCGTTTCCTACCGTATTTTAACAATCAGACCGATATTTGAGCATATTTTCCACAGGAACCAAAAAGACGGGATTTTTGGGGTTTTTACGGATAGGTGTATAGCAAACGGAGCCCGCATTAGGCTTATTTACACGCAGGGTACATACCCCCGGGTTCTGGGGGTCACTAACGAGGGGGAGGGGATGTTTCCCTTAAACACCAAGCCCCAAAAAGTCCTCCGCAGACGAACCAGCGGGGGAGATATACTCTATCCGGTTATGAAAGATTTCCAAAAAAAAGGAAATTTTTTTTAATTTTTTGTAACTATCTATATCATGCCTTGGAATCCTTTTTTAGTGTAGAAT
>JBAXDE010000053.1:0-9517 GCA_037141115.1 Methanomicrobiales archaeon
TGTATATATTTACTAAAATATCGATCTTTCCCTTAGTTTTGGAGGGGATACGGAAACAACCTGAATTATGTCCGGTTTCTTGATGATTACCCCGTTAGTCCTCTGAATAACTCTTGGATGGATACGAGTTTCGCTGGTTTTGCCACAGATAAGCGTTACGTAGTGGAAACCAATGCCAAGGTGATCTCTCGCTGTCTTCTCATGACTACCGATCCTGGAGATCTCGCTCTTGATCCTACATGCGGATCTGGTACAACTGCATTTGTTGCTGAACAATGGGGGCGTCGTTGGATTTCTTGCGATACCTCACGGGTCGCTATTACGCTTGCCAAACAGAGAATAATGACGTCCTTGTTTGATTACTACGAACTTCAGCAACCCCAAGAAGGAGTCGCTAGCGGGTTCCAGTATAAAACGGTCCCACATATTACCCTCAAGTCCATTGCAAGTGATGAGCCCTCGGGATCTGAAACCTTGAACGATCAACCAATTATTGATAAAACCCGTGTCAGAGTGACCGGGCCCTTCACCGTTGAAGCCGTTCCATCTCCCACAGTCAAACCTCTCACTGATATTGAAGTCAAGATTCCCGCAGATGAATCCATAGCCCGCAGCGGAGAAACCTTACGCCAAAGCGAATGGCGGGATGAACTACTCCGCACAGGTATCCGTGGCAAGGGTGGTCAGAAGATCGAGTTCAGCCGGGTAGAACCGCTGTCCGGCACCCGCTGGCTCCATGCAGAGGCAGCAACAAAGGAGTCAAACTCACAAAGAGCCGTACTGTCCTTTGGACCTGAACATGCACCACTTGACCCAATACAGGTTGAACTGGCGATCAAGGAAACAGAACGAATGGTACCGAAACCATCTATTGTGTTATTTGTAGCCTTCCAGTTTGATCCCGAAGCGGCAAAGAACATTGACGAGACCCAATGGAAAGATGTCACTCTCCTTAAAGTCCAGATGAATGCCGATCTCCTCACAGAAGACCTAAAGAAAAAACGGGTCACCAATGAGAGTTTCTGGTTGATCGGTCAACCGGATATACAACTGGAAAAGATCAAAGACGGCGATAACAAGGGCAAGTATCAGGTAAAAGTTCTCGGATTCGATTACTATGATACCAAGAATGGCTCCGTTGTATCCGGTGGAGCCCACAATATCGCGGTCTGGATGCTGGACACCGATTACGATGGCCGTAGCCTCTATCCCCGGCAGGTCTTCTTCCCGATGGCTGATGAGAAGGGAGGCTGGTCACGGCTGGCAAAGAACCTCAAGGCCGAGCTCGATGAAGATCTTATGGAAGCCTATCACGGGACAACCTCCCTGCCATTCAAACTCGGGACTTACACCACAATCGCAGTAAAAATTGTAGATGACCGGGGCATTGAAAGTATCAAGATTATTGAGGTTGACTGATGGCAACCGGTGAAATCGACCAGCTCATCCTCAACTCCCCGTTCGATGAACCAAAATTGTACTGGGATTACAACTTCAAGTCCAAACGCTTCGAAAAAAAAGATGGGCGAAGGCGGGCAGGATACCTTGTAGCATCAGAGCACTCCAAATCCTTTGATGATGCAGGTCACTTCATCGAGATCCCGCTGGTAAACACCATACGTCCCCGGGTTAAAGCATGGCGTGAGTCGGGGTACTTGGGTGCTACCGGCATAACTCGCAGGCTCCTTGAACACTGGTACAACCCGGAAGAACGGGAAAACCAGCGATTCTTCTTCTGCCAGCTCGAAGCCATTGAAACCCTCATCTGGCTCATCGAAGCCCCCGAATCGCAGCGAGTCGGTATCACCATACCCAACGATGGCAGTCTGTTCCCGCGCATCTGCTGCAAGATGGCAACCGGTTCCGGAAAGACGGTCGTAATGGCCATGCTCATCGCGTGGCAGATCCTCAACAAAGTCACCTACCCACAGGATGTCCGTTTCTCCAAAAATGTGTTTGTCATTGCACCGGGATTGACCATCAGGAGCCGGTTACAGGTACTGATCCCTTCGTCTGTTGGCAACTACTACCAGGAATTCAGCATCATACCCCAGGGGCTTGATGACAAACTCCGTCAGGGCAAGGTCCTCGTCCGCAACCGTCACGCACTCCAATGGGATTCTGAAGAACAGATCCAGAAACGGCACAGTGTAGACAAACGCGGCGCAATGAGTGATGAGGCATACGTCCGCAGCGTGATGGGCGAACTCAGCACAACAAACAACATCCTTGTCATCAATGACGAAGCCCACCATGCCTGGCGCGTACCGGCACAAGATGTAGAGGTCGGTAAAAAGAAGAAGGATATCGAGGAAGCAACAGTCTGGATCGGTGCCCTCGACCGGATCAACAAAGCACGTACAATACAGACCTGTTACGACTTCTCTGCAACACCATTCATTCCAATGGGCCTCAAAAGCAAGAACGAAGATCTCTTTGGATGGATTGTCAGTGACTTCGGCCTCAACGATGCCATCGAGTCAGGACTGGTCAAAACACCCCGTGTAGTAGTCAGGGATGATGGTACAGTAGCATCCAACTACAAATCACGATTATATCACATCTACACCGATCCCGAAGTCAGAGAGGACCTCAACCGCAGAGCAGCAGAGAATGAACCCCTCCCGGACCTGATCATCAATGCCTACTATCTGTTAGGATTGGACTGGCTCGAAGCCAAAAAACGATGGGAAAAAGAAGGCTACAAGACGCCCCCCGTCATGATCACCGTTGCAAACCGTGTAGAAACCTCAGCCAGGATCAAATACTCCTTTGACAAGAACAAGATCCGCATACCCGAACTCTGCGACCCGGAACGGACACTCCGTATTGACTCAAAACTCCTGAACGAAGCAGAAGAACAGGATGATTTCATCGATCTGGACAATACTCCCGTAGAGCAGGAAGAGTCCAACGAAGAATATACGCCGAAACTCAACAAGCAGGAAACAGCAGAATCACTCCGTAGAATTGTAGATACCGTTGGGCAATTGGGTAAACCCGGTGAGCAATACCAGAACATCATGTCGGTAGGTATGCTCTCGGAAGGATGGGATGCGAAAACCGTCACTCATATCATGGGCCTGCGTGCATTCACCAGCCAGTTATTGTGTGAACAGGTAGTTGGGCGTGGACTCCGCAGAACCTCCTACGAGCTCAATGATAAGGGATTCTTTGATCCCGAGTATGTCAACATCTTCGGGGTCCCTTTCACGTTCCTGCCCCACGAAACCTCGCAGGACGGGCCACCGGCACCCCCGGCACCCAAGATGCAGATATGCCCGGATCCGGATAAACAGAAGTTCGAGATCCAATGGCCCAACATCATCAGCATCTACCATATGTACAAACCGGTATTATCCATTGATATCGAAAGAGTCAAGCCTCTGGTTCTCCGGGCACAGGATAGTTCGATTCTCGCAGAACTGGCACCTCTGCTGGATGGAAAACCTGATTTCACCAAAATCACCACCATAGATCTCCAGAATCTCGCAGACACCTTCCGGATGCAGAAGATTATCTTCGACACGGCAAAAGAGGTCTACGAGCAGATACAACCGACATGGAACGGCAACAAGGATGTGCTCGTTGCCCAAATTATCCCCCTCGTTGAAAAGGTCATACGATCTCCTAAGATCAGAATTGACCCCGACTTCTACGATAAAGAAGACATGAGACGCAGGATCATCATCACACTCAGCATGAACAAGGTGGTCCAGCACATCTTGGAGGCAATACGGTTCGAGAATACCCAGACGCTCCTGCCCAACTATGACCGGGAGCATCCGATCCGAAGCACATCTGACATGCGTCCATGGTATACCAGCAAACCCTGTGAGTACGCAAAGAAGTCCCACATCAACCACTGTGTTTATGACAGCAGATGGGAAGCAAGTGAAGCTTGGGAACTGGACCGCAATGACAACGTTGAGGCTTGGGTCAAGAACGATCACCTGGGATTCGAGATCTCCTACACGTACCAAGGCATCTTCCACAAGTACCGCCCCGACTTCATCATCAAGCTTAGGAACGGCAAAAATCTCGTTCTGGAAGTAAAAGGATTAGACTCGCAGCAGGACAAAACGAAACGTGAATTCCTTGATGAATGGATTCGGGCAGTGAATTCACAAGGAGGATTTGGCAAATGGGATTGGGCAGTGTCGAAGAATCCTAAAGACATCGAGGGGATTATTCAACTGGCAATGACATCGCCAAAATGATATCCCCCCTTCTCCCGCGCTGACATCCCACGGGAGTTGCAACCTACTGATCCCCCCCAGCTCAACTATGATACTTTTTTCATGAATCATGATGATAAATAATGTAGAACCGCGATCTTACTCGCAGGTCTCCTCTTCAATCACCACATTCCCGCAGGAGTCTGATTACCATCGCCGAAATCCCCAAAGAAGAATTCGTGCTGAAATGCACATCCGCATGCGCAGGGTGCAGCGACTCGCTGGCACTCCGGTACGTGCTCAAGGCAGCCGGCCCCGACACCGTCATGGTTGTTCCCGCCTGCTGCACGAGTGTCATACAGGGCATCTACCCGAACACCGCGTTTAATGTACCGGTCTATAACATCGCATTTGGTGCCGCAGCCGCATGTGCATCGGGCATGTCAAACGCCTTCCGTGCAGCCGGAAAGAAGACGAATGTGATCGCATACGCCGGCGATGGCGGCACGCTCGACATCGGCATCCAGGCCATGTCGGGAGCATTCGAACGGGGCACTGATTTCCTCTACATCTGCTACGACAACGAAGCCTACGGCAACACCGGTATGCAGCGCTCCGGTGGCACCCCCATAGGGGCAAAGACCACCACCACGCCCACCGGCAAGACCGATGCCAAGAAAGATATCGATATGATCATCGCCGCCCATGATCCGCCCTACATGGCAACCGCATGTGCTGCATACCCGCAGGACATCTTCAAGAAAGTCCAGAAAGCCCTCACGTTCCGGGGCCCCACCTTCCTCCATATCCTGGTACCCTGCCCCCCCGGGTGGCGCTACCCCACCGAGAAATCGGTTGAGATGGGAAAACTTGCCGTAAAGACCGGTATGTGGGTCCTCTATGAGCGGGAGTACGGGAAAGTCACCATCGGAGCGCAGTCAAAAGTTGCCATGAAAAAACCACTGCCGCTCGAAGACTACCTCTCACCGCAGGGACGGTTCAAGGGCATCGATCCAAAGGTCGTTGAGATCCTCAAACAGCGGATCGCAAAGAACTTCCAGCGGCTGGCAGCCGAAGAGGAGGCGTCAGCATGAAGAAGATTGCAACCGGCAACAAGGCCGTAGCCGAAGCGGTAAAACAGGCAAACCCCACCGTTGTCGCTGCGTACCCCATCACCCCGCAGACCGAGATCGTGGAGCAGATCGCTGAGTTTGTGACCAGCGGCCAGATGCCAAGCAAGTATATCGCAGTCGAGAGCGAGCATTCCGCCATGGCAGCCTGCATTGGCGCCAGCATCACCGGTGTCCGGACCTTCACTGCCACCAGCTCCCACGGTCTGCTTTACATGCACGAGATGACCAACTGGGCCGCAGGTGCACGACTCCCTATCGTCATGGCAAACGTGAACCGCTCGCTGGGACCCGGCTGGAACATCTGGGCAGAGCACACCGATGCCCTGCAGGAGCGCGACACCGGCTGGCTCCAGGTATACGTGAGCACCGTTCAGGAAGCCTATGATGCAACGCTCATGGCCTTCCGGATCGCTGAGCACAACGATGTCCTGCTTCCCGTGATGGTGAACCTTGACGGGTTTTTGCTCTCCCATATCATGCAGCCGGTCGACACGGTTGAACTCGGAGACTTCATCCCCCCGATACACCTGCCCTATGCCATTGATCCCAAACACCCGGCAGGGTACGGCACGCTGACCGGTCCTGACCAGCAGTTCAAGTTCCGGTGGGAGATCGAGCGCTCGATGCGGGACTCGGTCAAGGTCATCGCAGAGACCGAGAAGGATTTTGCCAAACGCTTTGGCCGTACGTACGGGTTCACCGAAGACTACCGGTGCGAGGATGCAGATGTGATCGTCATTGCTATGGGAACCCTAGGTAAGGAAGCGGAAGTGGCCGTTGACCTGCTCAGGAACGAAGGCATCAGGGCCGGCTCCATGCGCATCCGCTGGCTGCGTCCGTTCCCGAAACTGGACCTCAAAGGAAAGGAGGTTGTGGTTATCGACCGCGATTACTCGTTCGGGTTCGGTGGCATCCTTGCCGGTGAGATCCGGTCCAAGACCGGCATCAGCCTCTACAGCGTGATTGCAGGGCTCGGCGGACAGGAAGTCACCTACGATGATATCGCCGGCTTTGTCCGCACCCGTAAAACAGGTGAAGAGTTCTGGTTCGGGGTGAATGCCCATGTATGAGATTCGCATTCACTCCCGGGGCGGGCAGGGTGGCGTTACCGCAGCCCGGCTTCTGGCAATGGCTGCACTCCATGACGGGAAGTACGCAACCGCGTGCCCGTTCTATGGTGCCGAACGCCGGGGTGCACCGATTGTCTCGTTCGTCCGGATCGATGACAAACCCATCAAGGTGTACAGCCAGATCCGGCAGCCGGACATGGTGGTTGTGCTCGACGAGAGCGTGATGGACGTTGTCGATGTAATGCACGGCCTCAAAAAAGGTGGCCGGGTCTTCCTCAACAGTGCCAATAAAAAAGTCTTTGATGGTTTTGAGAGTCATAACGTTGACGTGACCGGTATCGCACTGCGCGAAAACCTTGTCGTTGCCGGCAGCCCGATCCTCAATACGCCCGTGCTCGGGGCGCTGGCAAAGATGGGGATCATCACCGCAGACTCTGCAAAGAAAGCGATCCGCGAGATGTTTTCCGATGAACGCAATGTCAAAGCTGCTGAAGCAGCATACAGGGAGATGAGCCTATGAGTTCTCCGCGTGAGCGCCTTGCAATGAGCCACCCGAAAGAGGGAGCAGCCGGCCAGACCGGAACGTGGCGGGTCTTCAAACCCGTAGTTGACCGGGAGAAATGCAATGCCTGCGGGCTCTGTGCCATGTACTGCCCGGACGGGACGATCGATGAGGATCTGAACATCGATCTCCGGTTCTGCAAAGGTTGCGGCATCTGTGCCAACGAATGCCCGAAGAAGGCAATCGAGATGGTGCGGGAAGAGAAATAAATCACGGCACCTCTTTTTATTATCAGGGTCTTATCAAAATCTTTTTTTATTCATGGATTGATATGGGGATAGAGTGAGCGTTTGTGAACAGAAAACATTTTGGAGACCAGCGGGATCTTTTTAAATTCGATCTGGTTCGCCATATCATGAAATCCATGCCCGATCTTACCAGTTTTACCTTTATTCCCATGCTGACAGCAGCCGATACGAAGACAGATAAAGATTCCTCAACAAAAAAAGACCTGGGAAAAGCACTAAAAGCCGGAAAAGCAGGGAGCAAGAACAGTAATCTTCTCCTGCACATATCGCGTCTGCAGGAGATTGACAGCGATCTGGAGTATGTCCAGACTCTCCGTTACTATTTTAAAAATGAGAATATCTTAATGGATATCCTGCACCCGCATTCATTTACTCATAAGGAGCGGAAGAAATATTTCAAAAGTATTTTTGAAAATTTTCCGAAAAGATCCCTGGTATTCCTGGATCCTGATATCGGGCTTGAAGAGAGCAAACCGGACCAGCGCCATCTTCTCTTTGATGAAGTAAAGATGATCTATGACCATCTCGACCCGGGATCTCTCCTGTTGATATACCAGCATTTTCCCCGGAAAGTCCATCAGGATTATATCCGGCAGCGGTGCTCGCAAGTCTCTGCACTTACCGGTTCTTCGCCTCTTACTATCACCGACAATGAGATCATCTTCCTCGTCTGCGCAAAAAGTCCCGGTATGCAGGAGCGTCTTGAAACCGTTCTGGAGAGTTACGCAAACAGTTATCCGGCGCTCAGTTCTCATTCCTGCCAGTGAACCGGAAACCGTTTTTTTTTTAAAATTGTCGGGATATCTCCATCCTGCATGACAAAGGATGAAGATTCCCGGGTCATTCAATTTTTTAGTTCATCCTTGGCGATATATTCGATATCTGACTTGTAGAAATGGGTGAACCCGCAGTTATTGCACCGGATCGTAAAGTGCCTGCACCCGATCGTGAGTGCATGCGGACCGGTTACATGGCAATGCCGGCATTGTGCGGTCTCGACAAGTTCCCAGAGATCATAGCACCCGATCTTTGTGTACGATCCTGACTTTGCTACATCCTGCACCCTTGGGACATAGATCCGGGTTGCTCCGCAGTTATCACATGCAACCTGGGCCTGGTACGGGACTGCCTTTATTGTCTGGTCTGCAATTTGTTTGCAGTGGTAGCAGTCGGTGCGGTATTTTGTGAAGATGAACCGGTCGCTCATAAAAGATATTGAATGCGTCCGGGTTCATTAATCTGTTGCCAGGCAACATTCTGGCGGATTTAATTTCCTCTTACTTTTGTGCAGTTCAGGAAGATGTTTTTAAAAAATACATTATCCTAAAAGGAACTGGAAGGCGGACGGTAATTCTGTGTGCTGTAACAAAACCGGACTTTTATTAAGTAAATTTAATTACGGGGTTTAAACAATCTAATTTCTATGAAGAGATTCATTGGATTGTTTATTCTCATAATTGTCCTTGTGATGATCAGTGGATGTACCCAGCCGGCACAGCCCGTGGCACCTGCCACAGCAGGACCTACTGCAATTCCAACGATTGTTCCAACAGAAGCAACTCCCGTTCCAACACTGGTACTCACTACCGAACAGACCCCGGTGCCCACAACGGTGACTACGATAACTACGGTAAAGTCAACTCCAAAGATCACCCTTGTGCCCCAGACCACCAAAACGGTCATTTACATGCGGAATAACACGTTCGTTCCCACGGAACTCACTGTACTGCCGGGAACCGGCATCACCTGGGTGAATGAAGACTCCATCTCCCACTCCGTCAAAACGACCGGTATTCATGCGGGCATGTTCAACTCGGGTGACATCATTCCCACAGCCACGTGGGGAAACACCTTTGGCGATGTTGGTGTATTCGAATTTACCTGTCCTGATCATCCGGACATGAAAGGATCGATCGTTGTCAAGGAAGGTCTGTCGGTTGTAGGTGCGCCGGCAATGCAGACTCCCTCTCCCTGATCAAACGATCATTTTTCTTTTTTTTCTTTTTTCACTCGTGCCGGGTAGTGGCAAAGATCAGAAGTTTTTGGGCGTTGCAATAAAACCGGCTCAAATCTTTTCGTAAATTTTAATTACAAGGCGAAATCAATTTTATTTCCATGAAAAAAATTATTGGATTGTTCATTCTGGTGATCGTCATTGCAATGATCAGTGGATGTACCCAGCCGGCACAGCCCGCTAACGTAACCGCACCGGTAACGACAATGGTAACTACCGTAGTCCCAACCCCTCTCCCCACAGAAGCTACAACTGTACCAACCCAAGTTTGCCACTAAACGGATAAAAGTGTTCTTGGTCTAATTGATTTAT
>JBAXDE010000054.1:0-9391 GCA_037141115.1 Methanomicrobiales archaeon
TGCATGATTAGAGATCAGGGCGTTTTTGATTTTACAGCAAACTGTTTACACTATCCATTGAATCACTGCAAGGGTGAAATATTTAGCAATGATAAAGGATTTGATAATATTTCCGGAATCGGCCGAGATTTTAATTGATTCATTCATCCACAATTGCATCGTAAAATCAAAAAAAAATGAATACACACAAAAATTGAGTTCTTTCACATCCCGAACCCCTTATAAACCAGCCCGTAATATATCTATCGTATCAACGATCTTTAACGTTCGTTGAGCCAGATAACCAGCGCGGGCGGCTTGAACAGACGCCAGTGCGGGTGGCGGGAAACGTACGAGCGCTCGTAACGGGGTTCCCGTTGAAATCCAAGAGAATAGCATAGCATACCATAGAAGACGATAAGAGAGGAATATAGTATGATACTCGTACCTGATACCAGCGTCCTTATTGACGGGCGCATAACTTCAATGATAAAAGCCGGTGAATACAAGGGTGCAACAATAATCATCCCGGAAGCAACGATAGCAGAACTCGAAGCACAGGCAAATAACGGGCGCGAGATTGGATTCTCGGGCCTCAACGAACTGCAATCGCTCTGCAAGATGGCTGAAGAAAAAATCATAGAGATCAAATTCTCCGGTATCCGCCCGACCCTCGAACAGGTCAAGCTTGCCAGTGGCGGCGAGATCGACTCGATGATCCGCGGCATTGCCATCGAGAACAAGGCCCGCTTCATCACGAGTGACTTTGTCCAGGCAGAAGTGGCCCGGGCAAAGGGACTCGATGTCATCTACCTAAAACCGCAGCTCGGGGACTTCGGACCGCTGGCCATCGACCAGTTCTTTGACGAACACACGATCGCCGTGTACCTCAAGGAGCGGATCGCCCCCACGGCAAAGAAGGGCACGATCAGCGACATGAAGCTCGTGAAGATCCGCGACCAGCCCACCTCCGAGTACGAACTCCGGGCCATGGCCCAAGAGATTCTCGAACGGGCCAAGCGGGACCCTGACGGATTCATTGAAGTCGAGAAACGCGGCATCACGGTAGTGCAGATCGGCTCCATGCGGATCGCCATTGCCCGCCGCCCCTTCTCGGACGGCATGGAGATCACCGCAGTCCGCCCGATTGTTGATATCTCCCTAAAGGACTACACCAAGGCTGAGATCATCACCAAGAGGATCATTGGCGAAAAACGCGGTCTTATCATTGCCGGTTCACCCGGCTCGGGCAAGACCACGCTTGCCCAGAGCGTTGCCACGTTCCTGTCAGACTCAGGCTACGTGGTCAAGACCATGGAAGCCCCCCGCGAACTCCAGGTGCCGGACCAGATCACCCAGTACACTGCGCTCGATGGCAGCATGGCCAACACCGCAGATGTGCTGCTCCTTGTCCGCCCCGACTTTGTCATCTTCGACGAACTCCGGAAGAACGAGGACTTCAATGTCTTTGGCGACATGCGGCTCGCAGGCCTTGGCATGGTCGGCGTTATCCACGCCAATGGCGTCCGGGATGCAGTCCAGCGGTTCTCGAACCGGGTAGACTTCTCCGTGCTCTCCCAAGTGATCAACACGATCATCTTTGTCAAGCAGGGCATCATCTCCAAGGTCTATGATGTAGACTTCACCATCAAGGTGCCAAACGGCATGTCCGGCGACGTACACATGCGCCCGGTAACCACCGTCACCGACAATGAGACCGGCCAGCTCGTGCTCGATGTCTTCCGCTACGATGGCGAGACCATTGTCATGCCGGTCCTCGCAGGAGCCCCGGCTCCCGTTGCGGCCCCGGTCCAGACGGTAAAATCCCCGCAGGTGCAGCATGTAGGCCAGCCGGTCAATGCAGCCCCGCAACCCATCCGCACCCCCACTCCCACTGCACCACAACAGGAAGCAGCCAAAAAAGAGATTGACGAGCACCCCGGCTGGAAACTCACGGAAAAGGATATCCAGCGCGAGATTGGGCGCTACACCGAGGGCTTCATCGAAGTCCTGATGGTCAGTGACACCAAGGCGATTGTGTATATCGATGACAAGGATGTCCCCGCAGCCATAGGAAAGGGCGGCAAGAACATCTCGGCCATCGTCAACAAGATCGGCATCGGTATCGACATCAAGCCCCGCTCGGAGTTCGACCGCCAGCAGATGCAGAGCTCGCCGCAGAAATCGGATGAGGAGATGAACCTTGGCGGCGGCGTGAAGATCCAGACCGACAAGAAACAGCTCACGATCATTGCGCCCGAACAGAGCGGAAAGATTGTCGATGTGTTTGCCGGTAAGGAGTATCTCTTCACCGCAACCGTGAACGACTCTGGTGAGATCCACCTGGCAAAGAACTCGAGCATTGCGCAGGAAATGATCCGTCGCTACCAGAATAGCGAGATCATCAAGCTGCGACCGGTATAACTTTTTTTTTGGATGTGATGATGTGAGCGAATTTGATCTGGCCAAATTTGAAGAAGAAGCACACGAGCGCTGGATACATGCATTTGAATCCAATCCCTCGAATCTGGAAAAGTTCTACCTGACGGTAGCCTACCCGTACCCCAGCGGTGCGATGCACGTAGGCCACGGCAGGACGTACATCGTACCGGACGTGATCGCACGGTTCTTGCGTATGAAAGGCCGGCAGGTGCTCTACCCGATGGCCTTCCACGTCACGGGCGCACCCGTGATTGGGATCTCGAAACGAATCGCCAACAAGGATGAAAAGACCATCCGGCTCTACCGCGATCTCTACAAGGTACCACAGAATGTCCTTGACGAGTTTGTTGATCCGTTAACCATTGTCCGGCACTTTGCCAGCGAGTACCAGCGGGTCATGACGGCCTGCGGGCTCTCGATTGACTGGCGCCGGCGGTTCACCACAGTCGACCAGACCTACAGCAAGTTCATCGAGTGGCAGTGGAAGCATCTCTATGAAGCAGGCCACGTCACCAAGGGCGTGCACCCGGTCCGGTACTGCACGGTGGACGACAACCCGGTCGGAGACCACGACCTGCTCGAAGGGGACAAGGCCGAAGTCGTCAAGTTCACCCTCGTGATGTTCCGTTACGGCGATGCCTTCATCCCTACCGCCACCCTCCGCCCCGAGACTATCTATGGTGTGACCAACCTCTGGGCCAACCCGACCGTAACGTACGTCAGGGCGCTCGTTGACGGCAAGGCATGGATCGTATCCAAAGAGGCAGCCGAGAAACTCGCCCTCCAGGACCACACGGTCGAGATCAAGGAAGAAATTTCCGGCAAGGACTTAATCGACAAGAAGGTCTCCCACCCGCTCTGCGGAGAGATCACCATTCTTCCCGCCGAGTTCGTTGACCCCGATATGGCCAGCGGTCTCGTCATGAGCGTTCCCGCCCATGCACCATTTGACTACATTGCACTTCGCGACCTCCAGCAGGCCGGGAAATATACGCAGATCAAGCCGATTCCGCTCATCAAGGTCGAAGGCTATGGTGAGTGCCCGGCCCAGTTTGCCGTAGAGAAAGCCGGCATCGCCAACCAGATGGACAGCCGGATGGATGCCCTCACGCAGGAGATCTATTCCGCAGAGTTCTCGAAGGGCAAACTCTTCGAGAAGTACGGCGGGAAACCCGTCCGGGTAGCCCGGGACGAAGTCGGCCTCCTGATGATCGAGAAGTACGATTCGGCCATCATGCACGAGTTCGACCAGCGGCCCGTCATCTGCCGGTGCGGCAACAAGGTCCGGGTCAAGATCCTGCACGACCAGTGGTTCTTGAAGTACAGCGACCCCGCCTGGAAGAAACAGGTGAGCGACCATATCGGCGACATGGCCCTTGTACCCACCGAAGTCCGGACCGAGTTCGACCGCACGGTGGACTGGCTCAAGGACTGGGCCTGCACCCGCCGCGTGGGACTCGGCACCCGCTTCCCGTGGGACACCACCCAGCTGATCGAGCCCCTGTCGGACTCAACCATCTACATGGCGTATTACACGATCGCCCACAAGATCCGCGAGATCGATCCCAAGCTGCTCACGCCCGAGGTCTTCGATTACATCTTCCTTGGCAAGAAATCCGATGACCTGCCCGAGAAGAAGAAACTCGATGTGATGCGCAATGAGTTCCTCTACTGGTACCCGTATGACTACCGGTTCTCGGCAAAAGATCTCATCTCCAACCACCTCACCTTCCAGATCTTCCACCATGTCTCGATCTTCCCCAAGGACAAGCTCCCGGCAGGCATGGTCGTCTTTGGCATGGGTCTGTTGAACGGGGCAAAGATGTCCTCCTCGAAAGGCAACGTCTTCCTGCTCGAAGATGCCGTAGAAGAGTTCGGTGCCGACACCGTGCGTATGTTCCTCATGGGCAGCGCCGAACCGTGGCAGGACTTTGACTGGCGAAACGAACTGGTCATCTCAACCAGGAAGCAGATCGAGCGGTTCTACTCCACCATCATGGAGATGAAGGACGCCAACGGTGAACCGCATGATATCGACAAGTGGCTCATGAGCCGGCTCCAGTCGCATATCGAGCGGACCACCGATGCACTCAACAACTTCCAGACCCGCCAGGCTCTCCAGGAAGCCTACTTCGGGATCGAGACCGACCTGAAGTGGTACCGCCGGAGACTGCCGGAGAACTGCGATGGCAGCAGGGAACTCCACACGCTCTGCTCGGTCTGGATCCGGCTCCTTTCGCCGTTCATCCCGTTCACGACTGAGCACCTGTGGAAGGAGATGGCAGGAGAAGGACTCGTCTCATTCGCCCCGTGGCCGGTTGCAGACCCGAAACTCGTCAGCCCAAGAGTCGAACTCTCGGAAGAACTTCTCTCCCGCACAGTCGAAGATATCGAGTCGATCATGAAGTTGATCCAGATCACGCCCAAGGCGATAACGATCGCCCTTGCGCCGGAATGGAAGCATGACATCTTCCGGATGATTGCACTGTCGTCGGATCGCACCACCGTGATCAAGGAGATCATGAAGGATGATTCCATGAAGAAGCGGGGCAAGGATGCAACGGATGCAGCCAAGCAGTGCACCACGCTCATCCACCGCCTGCCCCCACAGGTTGTAGCCCCGCTGGCAGAGGCACCAATCAATGAGCGGGATGTATTCGAATCAGCCCAGGCATTCCTTGAACAGGTGTTCGGGGTGCCGGTCCATATCACCGATGCAGAAAACGGTGTGCACCTGAAAGCAGCAACCGCATTGCCGTTCAAGCCGGCGATCATTATCGAATAATCTCTTTTTTTCCGGATACGATTCCGGACATTTGACACTTTTTTTTTAAGTTTTATGGTTTTCATCCACAAACCAGATAACCTCACACCGATGATCATTGTTGGATAAGAACATGCCAACAGGATTCCGGGTTTTCCTTGCAATCACTGCACTGCTCATGATCAGCAGTATAGCGGGCGTTGTTACCGCCGCAAGTATCGGCACCGAATGGAATGATCGTGTACCATTTGAGGGATCATCCTACAATGGTCTGATGTTCTCTTCCGACGGTTCAAAAGTATTTGCCGGAGGCAGCCAGATGTACCTCCGGAGCTGGGACGGGCAACAGCACTGGGGTGGACATCCCGGATTTATCACCACCATGAGCACTGACGGCAATTATGTGGTGTACGGACAAGGGAATTCTCTGGTCGTGCGCTACAAAGACGGTGTAGAGAACTGGACACGAAATATGGATGGGGAAGTCCGGGCTGTTGCTGTTTCAAAGGATGGAACCTATGTCATCTCAGCGGACAATAAAGGGAATATTTACACCTGGACGATCGATGGTGAGTTTTACGCCAGGAATACAACCGACCTGATAAAGCAGATCGCGATCTCACCGGCAGATACGCTGGTCGTTGCCACAACCGAAACAGGCCTGAAATTCTTTACACCGGCCCTTAATCCGGTCTGGTCGGACGTGAAAAATGGCAGTATTGATACCAATATCATCTTCTCAAACGATGGCGCAACGATCATCACTTCCGGGGGAAAACGTGTCTCTTCACACACAAACACCGGCAAACTCAACTGGATGAACGATATCACCAGCGAAGCCATCACGGGCATTGCAGCCTCCTATGACGGATCCGTCATTGTGCTGGGCAGCCAGGATGGCAAAATCACGGCGTTGGACCGGTACGGAAAGGTCCACTGGACGTATCGTGCGGGACAATGGATAAATTCCATTGCAGTTTCGCAGTTCGCCAATGTTATTGTTGCAGCAGGAGTGGACCAGAATCTGTATGTCTTGGACCATGCGGGAAAACTCCTAGCAAAAAAGCAGATGAATTCCATCATCCAGCCTCAGTCAATTGCCGTGAGCCCTGACGGCACGCGCATTGCGGTTGCTGATGCGTATGCTCTCAACGGATTCACACTCAGCCATGAAGACAGCGCTGAACTCGTCACCTTAATCCCGAGAACTTCTGCAAGAAATACCGATACCCCGACAACAGTCGCCACAACCAAAACTACCATTATTGTTCCCACGGTTACGTCAATGCCAGCCACTCCGGTACCGGTAACCACAACACCCAAATCACCGTTAAACCCGGTGATTCCATTTCTGGCAATCGGTGCCGGGTTATCCCTGGTATATCGAGGAAGGAAAGACTGAATTTTTTTTTAACGCATTATTGAGAGTTCATACAATTAAAAAAGAAATGGCCAAATACCGGCCGTCTCATTCCATTTTCGCAATCCGGGAGGCCGGAACACAAATGATTTTGTTGCATTATCTTCAGGTTTCCGTTTGAAGGAAATCACCGAATGAATGAGGTAAAATAAACCGAAGGAGAGCCGGGGATCAGAACAACTTGATCCGTACCCCGCCTGTAGCGAAGTACCCCAACGGCATATGCAGACGGTCACTATAGGCTTCTTTAAGAATATTGACAAAGCGTTCGTTCTCGGCAATGACGAATTCGTATTTTCCATCCCGGGACTCGATGAATAATTTAAATTCCCGGGTGCCACCATCATCAGAATCCCCCCCATGAAGCTTGAGGTGGATAGCAGTTATCCGGGTATTTTCTATTGAAAAATTACCCGGTGTTTCCGCAAGGATCTGTTCTACGGGCATAGTCTCATACCGAAGTGCAAACTGGTAAGAGGCAGTAAGCTGGTCTTTCACGATCCCAAAGAATCCCTTGCCTTCTGCCTTTGCCTGCTGCTGAGCTTCAAGGATCGCTGCATTCAGCATGGGCGAGGTCATCTGGGCCAGGATCATCTGCCTGCGGGTAACTACAATCGTGTAAGTATCCCACGAAACCCCAAACATCTTCATCTTCCGTACATTACCGATAACACCGATTAATTCCTCATTGCCGGGCATACCGGGCGCAGGAATTTCATAGGCAGCCGGAACCGGAATCGGAGGAACTACTTCGGCGGACCGAAAGGATGCGCCAACTGGCGCGCCACACCCCCCACAGAATTTTGTTGTGTTACTGACGGGAGTTCCGCAGGCAGCGCAGGTTTTCTGAACCGGGGGTGATTGGGACGGGGGTAGAGGCTGGGCTGCAGCAGGAACACGGGCTGCAACTACCGGTGCACCGCAGATCCCGCAGAATTTCTCTGCACCGGTGACAGGGCTTCCACACGATGCGCAGACATAGGAACCGGGGGCCGCAGCGGGGAAGGGGTACACGGGGTTCGGAGCGGGTACTGATGACAGCGACGGTGATGCCTGCGGGGGGTTATCCCGCACAATAGCAAGGCATTTACTGCAATACTTATCGCCGGGCTTGATCACGTTCCCACAGGAATTACATGTCCGCGCTCCCGAGGGTTGCTGCGTAACTGGCGCTAATACCGGAACGGGTGGATACGGGGGAATCGCCGTGGGTGCTGGCACCGGAGCGTATACCGGCATTGCAGGAGCAGGTACTGATTGCGCGGAGGGCGTCTGTCCTGCGCGTGCTCCACAGACACCACAGAACTTCTCAGAGGGAGATAGGGGACTACCGCATGCACTACAGAGGGATTGTGCTATTGGCGGAGAGACGATCGGCCGGACAACAACCATTGGAGGGGGAGTCGCAGCCCGGGGGGGCGAAGCGGGAATTACTGGCGCTGGTGCCGGGGGAGGGAGCGGTGCGGTAGCCGGTGCCATGACGTTACCAGGCGATGCAGCAGGCACGACATCATCCAGCTGGGACGCTCCACAGATCCGGCAGAATTTTGCATTCGGGGCTACGGGTTTTCCACATTCAGGACAGAAGGTCATAGTGATCAGTAATGAGTCTTTGAACGTGGTACATTAAGAGCATTTCACTTTGTCCGGGCAAAACCCGCGTGGGATGATTTTAAAAAAAATCAGAGAGAGGTGGTTGCTATGGCGGGAGCGTATTTTTTTACCATAGCAAGGATTTCGGGGAAATTTTCATCAGTACAGTAAAGAACAACAGGACTGATCAGATATTTTGACCGGAATACAATACTCCGCACGCTGCGATATACTGATACATACCGCACCTCCTCCCACGCGAGCACATTGTTCTCCTGCGACATTGCAAGCAGTCCAGCCCCGGTTCCGGACAGGGATCCAAGAACTGCCGAACCACCGGCAGACATCCGGTCGAGAGTCCGGGTGGTGCCACCTGCTTTATGGGCTACCCCTTCGTCACTGATGAAAAATTCGGTTTCCAGGCCACCCCCCGTGACTATCTGAAGCACGAACATGATGACAAGCATCAGAACGCCCAGCCCGGCTCCGAGGATAAGCATCAGGATGAGAAGATCCCATTCTCCCCCGGTAATGAGGGAAAGAAAACTTCCCATTACAATCCCGATACCCAAGGGTATGAAAATGCACTGCAGAACAAGCCAGGGGTTGGTGATCAACGGAATCTTCCGGCTCCACGAAACAATTCCGGTAGTATCTACCGTGAACAGTTCCGTAGTAACGGTACCGGAAGAGGGGGAGGGCGGGGTTAGAAGAGCCCCGCAGGATGTACA
Organism: Methanomicrobiales archaeon; assembly: GCA_037141115.1. Classification (GTDB taxonomy): domain Archaea; phylum Halobacteriota; class Methanomicrobia; order Methanomicrobiales; family Methanospirillaceae; genus Methanoregula. Next base: position 8,930 of record JBAXDE010000054.1, read on the forward strand.
GAACTGATTACCTACCGGTACATCCACTCCGCACGCTTCACAGGTAACCATGATAATACTAGTCCTCTACGGAACTCTTTGCCCGCTTTATCCGTTCCTTTGATGAGAAACCGGTGATCGTGTCGAGATATTTCCGGAAGCGCTTGTTGGTATCGATGATCACTTCATCGCTCACATTCATGTCCGATTCGGTATCAATGATGACGGACTTTCCATCCGCACCCATGGTGACATCAAGTCGCTTGAGCGCACCGAACTTGATCCGGTATCCTTTGCCATTCTTCTCGGGATCCAGGCCGAAACAGACTTTGAGGTCAGAAACGATCCGGGTTTCGAGATCTTTTGTCATCCCGCGTTTGATTGGGTACTCCTGCATACTATTTTTTAGGTAGTGCGTATATGTTAATCCCCAAGTTTGCCACTAAACGGATAAAAGTGTTCTTGGTCTAATTGATTTATGCC
>JBAXDE010000055.1:0-9322 GCA_037141115.1 Methanomicrobiales archaeon
AATGGAGAACCGTTCGTCCCAGCAGCAGCTCTGGTGTCACTGTAAACAGTAACAAGTTTTTTATATCTGGATAATTGCCGTATCCTTCTTTTTCTGGATCGCGGTCTGGAATTCCTTGATCTTCCCAATCGCAATACCCGATTTTAGGGCAACTTTTTCTGCATCTGCACCAAGCAGGTCAGCGGTACTGGTAATTCCTGCAAGGGAGAGTTTCTCAATCACTGCATCGGTAATATTCCTGATGGCCAGCAGATCCTTCTTACCCTTTACCGATTTTGCTTTCGGCACTTTTTTTGCCACCGGTTTGTTTAAGGCAGTGCAGACAAGGTCCACATGCCGTTGCACGGTAGCGGCAGATACCCCCGCAAGTTTACTTAAGGCTTCAGGTGTGCGTTCACAGAACTGCTCGGGCTTGAGAATTCCCGCAGCAAGGTATTTTTTTAAGCTGACTGCAGGAATGCCAATCTCTTTGAGTACCTGGCCGTAGTAGGTAGTTTTTGCATCGGTGAGAATCTGGTCGGTCTCGGCATCACTTACCCCGGCTTTCTTTAACGTTGCAGCGTCAGTATGCACAAGACCGGACATCTCGGAGATTCCCAGTTCTTTTAAAGCGGTGAGGATCTTTGCTGAGCTGCGTCCTTTCCGGGGAATAATCCGTTCACGCAGGAATTTTCGGCACTCGGACCGGCGGCGAAGTTTTTCGAGCACGGCACCGGCATCGCTGATCAGTTTTTGTGCAGTGTCAAGCGGCAGATCGAGCCGTTTTGCCAGTGGTTCCGGGACACTGCGGGCGAGCTCTGCCACCGTGTAGATGTGCTGGGAGAGGATCTTTGTTGCAAGCTTCTCATCCATGGAGGGAATCTCTGCCAGTGAATCTTTGTTGGAGCTGATCTGGTGGCAGAGCGGGCAGCCGATATCCCACGGACGGGCACCTTTTCTAATGAGACGAACGAAGTTGAGATGGTGCTTTTCGCAGATATCATCGGTGCGTACAGCAAAACCCCACTGGGCATTGGGAAGGCCGATATTGAATGAGCATTCGGGATACCTTGAGCAGCCAATGAACTGCGCATTGCCCCGCATGTGCTTGATTGCAATGGTACCGCCACAGGCCGGGCATTTTCCCAGGTTCATCTCTTCTGCAGTCCTGCCGCGGATGTCCTCTCCGATAACCTGCTCATTTGCTTCCAGCTGATCGAATGCAAGGTGGAGCATCTTCTGGGATTCCCTGATCACGTCCTCCCGGGTACGGCTGCTCTCCTTGATCTGCTGCATATGTGATTCGAGCGTCTGGGTCATGTCGGGTTTTGTGATCATGTCCGCATGCTGCTCTAACGATTCGATGACTGCCATGCCGACGAGTGTAGGGCGCAGGGGAGTGCCTTCCACATACTTGCGCGACACGAGTTTTGCAATCACTTCATGGCGGGTACTCTTGGTGCCAAGACCAAGCTCTTCCATCATCAGGATCAGCTTGCTCTGGGTGAAGCGGGCGGGGGGCTGGGTCTCCTTCTCATCGAGAGCTACTTTTTTGATTGGTAGATGTTCCCCGGTAACAAACTCCGGCAGGATCAGTTCTTTTGCCTCGGAAAACGGGTAAACGGTATGCCAGCCGGGTTCGACCAGTTGTCCTCCGGTTGCGGTATACTCCTCTCCCCCTGCAACAAAGAGGATCTTCATTGTCTTCCAGAGTGCGTCCGGAGCGAGCGTGGCGAGGAAACGACGGACAACCAGTTCGTAGATGCGGAATGCATCATCTCCGATAGCCTCGCGGGTTGCCGGGCCGGCAGGATGGATGGGGGGGTGATCGGTGGTAGATTTCTTTCCCCGCGTTGGTATGGCCCTGCGGTTAGCCATAGTCCATTCAACATCCTTTTTGAACGGGGAATTCCTGAGATCGGTTAAGATTCCATTCAGGTCCAAAGATGGAGGATACACGGTGTTGTCCGTCCTTGGATAGGATATGTAACCGTTCATGTACAGGTCTTCTGCGATCCGCATTGCATTTGCCGCAGAAAACCCAAGACGTGCTGCTGCCACGATATAGCCTGTTGTATCAAATGGCGACGGTGCACGGTCCTGCTTGGTGCCGGTTTTTACATCCGAGACTACGAGCGGTGCTTTTGTCCGGTCATGGGCCTGTTGTGCTTCGGCTTTTTCATGGAAACGTCCATGGGTATGCCGGGCTTCAATCTTCTCTCCGGACTTCTCGGTATCAAGCGAGATCTGCCAGTATTTTTCCGGGATGAATGCCTCGATCTCCTTCTCCCGGTCCACGATCATGGTCAGGGTCGGGCTCTGCACCCGGCCAACCGAGAGGATATTCTGTCCTCCCCTTCGTGCTGCAAGGGAAATGAAACGCGTGAGTGCTGCACCCCACATGAGATCTATGGACTGACGCGCTTCCCCGGCTGCTGCAAGGGCGAAATCGAGTTCGGTGGTATGGGAGAAGGCATGCGTGAGTTCCTGTGAAGTGATTGCGGAGAACCGGGCACGATCAACGACAACTTTCGGATTGACTGCCCGGACAAGCTCGTAGGCTTCCTTACCGATCAGTTCTCCTTCAGTATCAAAATCCGTTGCAATGGTGATGCGCTCTGCTTTTTTGGCCAGCTTCTGGAGGAGCGAGACGATCTTGCGCTCGGTGGGGATCTTGATCGTCTTTGCATCGATCAGGCTCCGGGGTGTGTACTTTTCACTCCGCCAGTTGCTGTATCCCTCAACGAAATCGATCTCAACAACATGTCCTCTAAGACCAACTGTGGTTGTCTCGCCAAAACTGTAGGTTGAAACACCCGCGTCCTTGTTTTCAATAATCTTTTTTCCATGCCCCAGAATTTCTGCAATGCGGCGTGCGGAGATGTTCTTTTCAGCAACAATAAGGTGCACGGTGACTACGCCTCCTTCTTCTTGAGCGCTTCAACCAGCATCCGGTTCAGCTCGGTCGGGTCGGCTTTGCCCCGGGTCTTTTTCATGACCTGGCCTACGAGGAAGTTGAGTGCCCCGCCTTTTCCTGCAAAGTAATCCTCCAGTGCCTTGGGATTTTCGGTTATTGCTTCTTCAATTGCGGTGGTGATTGCACTGTTGTCTCCGGTTGTTTTTGCCAGGTTGAGACGCGATACAATCGTTGCGGGTGTCTCAGCGGGTTCATGGTTCATGTGCTGGTCAAGCATGACCCTGAGCACATCGATGCCGCTCTTGTCCGTTATGGTACCCTGTTTCAGGATGCCTACAAGCCCCGTAATGCTTTCTGCATCAACGCTGTCAAGGCTCATGCTGCGGTAATTCAGTTCGCCAATCAGGGTATCGGCAATCCATGTGGCTGCAAGGGGCGAGAGTCCTTTTGGATCTCTGACAACCACTTTTTCAAAGAAGTTTGCCAGTTTAAGTTCGCCGGGCAGGGTGCGGGCATGGTTTAAGGAACAGCCATACTGCGCAACAAACCGCTCGCGGCGTGCATCGGGGAGTTCCGGCAGTACAATGCCGGCCATCCAGGACTGCACATGGATGGGGCGAAGGTCCGGCTCGGGGAAGTAGCGATAGTCGTGCTCCTGCTCTTTGGAACGCGACGACTGCGTGATACCGGTCGATTCGATGAAGTGCCGGGTCTCGCGCTCGATCCGCTGGCCCCGTCGGATCATATTCTTCTGGCGGGTGACTTCGTACGTGAGGGCCTTTTCCACCCCTTTGTAAGAGCTGATATTCTTGACTTCCACCCGCTCATGGCCTTTGATCGAGATGTTAGCATCCACCCTGATCGATCCCTCTTTGTCGCTGTCAAAGACGCTCAGATACTCGAGGGTTGCGCGGAGTTTGTTTAAGAATTTCCGTGCCTCTTTCGGGGATCGCATATCCGGTTCGGATACGATCTCGATCAAGGGGATACCGGCGCGGTTGTAGTCCACGAGCGAATACTTGCCCCGCTCGGAATTGCCCATGTGGACCAGTCTTCCCGGATCCTCTTCAACATGGATGCGGGTGAGCTGGATCCGCCGTTCGCCACCTTCGTCGCTCTCGATCTCAAGGTAACCGCCTTCGGCAAGGGGCTTGTCATACTGGGTGATCTGGTAGGCCTTGTCAAGGTCCGGGTAGAAGTAGTTCTTCCGGGAGAACTCGGATTCGTGGAGAACCGTGCAGTTGAGTGCCTTTGCCACTTTCATCGCGTACTCGATCGAGCGCTTGTTGAGTACCGGCATTGCTCCGGGAAGCCCGAGACAGACCGGGCAGACGTGGGTGTTTGGCCCGTCATCACGGTAATCGGTGGAGCAGCCGCAGAAGAGCTTGCTTTTGGTATCGAGCTGGCAGTGCACTTCGAGCCCGACAACCACCTGATCTTCTGCCATTTAGTTCACCGCCTGTTCGTATGCATACGCTGCATCGATCACGCGCTCATCTTCAAAGGATCGCCCCATGATCTGGAGTCCGACTGGCATGTTGTCAACTTTTCCGCAGGGCACGGATATCGCCGGGATACCGGCAAGGTTTGCCGGAACGGTCAGGATATCGGAGAGATACATGGAGAGCGGGTCGCTCTTCTCACCGAGTTTGAACGCGATGGAGGGCATTGTGGGTCCGGCAATCAGGTCGACTTCCGAGAAGATCCGGGTGAAATCGGCTTTCACATTCTCGCGGGCAACCTGCGCCTTGGCATAGTACTTGCCATAATATCCCGATGAGAGGGCAAAGGTGCCCAGCATGATCCTGCGGCGCACTTCGGTTCCGAACCCGGCTTTTCGGACTTCCTTGTAGGCCTCGTGCCATGATTTTTTGGAATCGGCACCCGGGCCATACCGCACGCCATCAAACCGTGCGAGATTGGAACTGGCCTCGCAGGTACAGGTGACATAGTAGGCGGCAAGCGCAAACTTCATGGAGGGGATACTGCATGGCACCGCAGTTGCTCCGAGTTCTTCGAGCCGGCCAATTGCAGTTCTGACAACCCCGGCAACTTTCGGGTCAACACCTTCGCCAAAATATTCCCCGGGGATGCCGATCTTTAATCCTTTTATGTCAGCGACCGGGGTATGGGTGTACGGCCGGTCATAGCTGGTAGAATCGTGGCGGTCTTTGCCGGCAATAACTCCCATGAGGGTGGAAACGTCGCTCACCGTCTTTGCCATGGGGCCAATCTGTTCTAAGGAATTTGAGTACGCAACCAGGCCGAAGCGTGAGACCCGGCCATAGGTTGGTTTCAGGCCGACAATGCCGCAGAAGGCGGCCGGGCAGCGAATGGAGCCGCCGGTATCCGTTCCGAGGGCCATCGGAACCAAATTCCCGGCAACCGCTGCTGCACTGCCTCCTGAAGATCCGCCGGGAACGCGGCCGGTATCGCAGGGATTGAGGGTAGGGCCAAATGCAGAGTTTTCGGTCGTTGTCCCCATACCGAATTCATCCATATTTGTCTTGCCCACAATGGCTGTGCCGGCATTCCGGAGCAGTTCAACTACGTGGGCATCGTACGGGGGAATGTACCCCTTGAGGATCTTTGAAGCACAGGTGGTCTCGATCCCCCGGGTGGAGATATTGTCTTTTACCGCAATGGCAATTCCGGAGAGTTTTCCCTTTCCGTAAGGGGCTTTTTTGCACACGGCAAGAAAAGCATTGTACCGGTCATCGGGTTCGAAGGTGAGTTCGTGAGATTCCACTACATCACCCGTTGTGCTTTGATGAACCCGTCTTCCTGCGCTGCTGCATTTCTCAATACCTCTTCCCGGGGAAGGGATGGTTCGACTATATCTTCGCGCATGATATTGCACAGATCGCGCGTGACTGCCAGGTCTCCTTTGACCAGGTCGAGCACATCAAAATAGTCAAGAATTGCATTGAACTGGTGAGTAAAGGTATCCAGTTCTCCGGTATTGATGCCGATGTCGGCAAGTTCCGCAATATGTTCCACGTCTTTTTCAGTGACCATGTTCCACCCTGCTTATGTGGTCTATGTAAGCTTGCACAGATGTTTTATAACCATTTTTTCGGGCAAGACTTGAGAGTTCCTTTGCAACCCCGCTCCCGTATTGCATGGCTTTCTTCTCATACCATGCGAGTTCCGGGCCTATGAAGCGTTCTGCTACCGTTCTTAAGGGCACCTTACGGCGATTTCCCTGCACTTTTTCCGCAGCCGGGATCTTTTGTGCCGCGCGCACGACCCGCATATCCAGATATGGCATCGAAAGGTACGTGCCATGCAATGCAGCAATTGCCTGGTCCCGCTCCGCCTGTTGTTCAAGACCGGCAAAATCCCGGACAAGATCTGCCTCCAGTGTTTCGGTCTCCAGATAGCGGGAATATCCCCCGAAGATCTCGTCTGCTGCCTGGCCGGTGAGGATGCGGTGGTAGCCGTGTTCACCGGCCCAGCGCGTGATAAAAAACTGGGTGAGGGCGATTGCGGTACTGACCGGGTCTTTCCGGGGAATCGCCCCGATGACTACCGGAAGTGCTTCTCGAATTGCCGGCCGGGGAATTTCTACGAGTGTGCAGGAGAGGCCGAGTTTGTCTGCTGCATGCTGTGCCTGCCTGAGATCGTGCGATCCTGCAAGGCCGACTGCCATACACTCGCGCCCGGCAAGGTGAGCAACAAGGGTTGAGTCTACTCCTCCGGAAAGTGCGGTCACTCCCTCATCGCTGCGCAGTTTTACCGCAGTGACGATCGCCTCTTCGAGCGACATATCCTTGACATCGGGAATAATTTCTCCGGCCATCCCATTGTCGCAGGTCAGGGTACCTTTGGAACAGTTCCCCTGCATGACGCCAAAGTGGTCCCGGGCACAGCACCCGTTTCCCTGGAGATAGAACTCACCGCCGCACCGAAGCATATCGGCGGGACACTCACGCAGGATTGTTTCAATCTCGAACCGGGTGAGACGCACTCCGTCAAGTTCGATCCACCCGTCCAGTTCCAGTTCACTCATCGGCAACTCTACACTATTAGATAGTTCACCTTCAAGAGCTCTTGCGTTTCTCCTTTTTCACAGGGGGCTTTTTTCTTAGACCGGGACCGGAAGAGAAATCTTTCGGACCAAAAGATAAATCATTGATTCGCTGCATTTGGATTCATGAAAACCAGCGATTCTTTTTTCACCTAGACGTCTAATACTATAGGACGCGAGGGTAGCCAAGCTCGGCCAACGGCGCTGGACTTAAGATCCAGTCCCGCAGGGGTTCATGCGTTCGAATCGCATCCCTCGCATAATTCCCGTTTGTATTTTTCTTATTCATTTCCATCTCTGATACCTAAACAAATCGGCATCGGTGTCCTTGAGGATACTATGGTTCAGAGGGAAAGTTGGCTGTAAAAAGAGAATTATTTTGTTCCTGGTAATTGTTGATTGAAATTACGATCTGCCATAATTCTTCGGATTGGAAAGAAATAGGGGTGCTTTTTTCTTCCTTTTACCATTCCACCGCGGTAAGAGCCTTGACTACTGCATCTGCAAATCCTTTTGAAGCAGCAGGACCGTTTGCAGTGATTATCCGCCCGTCTTTGACAACCGGAGCATTCGTGATTACTGCACCCCCGATCTTCATCTCCCTGAATGATGCAGGACTTTCAAAGTAGGTTGCCTTTTTTCCTTTCAGGATACCTGAACGGGCAAGCACAACCGGGGCAAGGCATATTGCTCCAATAACTTTTCCGGACTGGTGAAACATTTTTACAATAGTTACGAGCATCTCGTCATCCCAGAGATGTTCCTGTGAACCGGCACCCCCGACAATCACCATGCCATCATATTTTTTGGGATCGATATCATCAAAGGAAAGTGCTGCGGTAGTTTTTGCCCCCAGCATACCGGTGCAGGGTCCACGGCGGGTGGAAACGATATCAAAGCCGATACCCGCTTTCTGGAATGCAGCTACCGGTTCTGCCAGTTCTTCGTCTCGGAATTTTTCCGGTGCAACTGCGATTAAGATCTGCATACTATTCGAAGTAACATCTGCTTATATATGTGTATTGGCCAGTTTATCTGCCCAACTTTCACGCCCATTTTGGGTTAGGTGATCCTTCCGATATTTTTTAATCCTCACGGGATTACAAAAATTTTACACTCTTTCGCGAGGAGAATCCGTCAAAATCATGATTTGCCAGAATCACCCGGCCGTCAGTCAAATATGTTCTGGGAAAGGATTGCCACAGTGCAGGATTAATAAAAACTCATGGTTCAATAAAGGGTTTTTTAGAATTATTAATGGGTAAATTAATTCTCTTTTAAGCCCCGTCCGGTTTAATGATCTCAGCGACCCTTCCCACGCGACCATCCTTAAGTCGCACTTTTATTCCGTGGGGATGGGTTTGTGAATTGGTCAGGATCTCCTGAACAATGCCGCGGGTCTTCTTTCCATTGCGCTGATCCTCCTTCTGGATAATATCCACCGTAAAGCCGGGCTGGATCGCCAGACGGTTTCTTCCCTCATTCTGGTTTGGCATTGTCATAAATAATATTCCCGGTTTTCTTTTGTGTGGATGGTACGTTTCTGGTTACTGGATGAATTATTTAAAACTTACAAGGGGGATGCCGGCACATTATACGTTCCCCGGTTACTCTCAAGCATACCCTTCATTACCGTCCAGCCATGATTCTCGCCAAACATCAGGATACTGATATCTGCCCGGTATTCATTGAATTGTGGCTCAAAGATCTTCCAGCTGTTCTTACCCTGAAGCGTGGAAGTGATGCTGACAGATGCATTCATGGGTGCCAGATAATCTGCGTACACCGGAACGAGATACTGGTAACAGGCAGGCGCACCACTGAATTCGTTATTTTTTCCCGTGCATTCAATATTCCTCAGGCTCTGAACCGGGCGGTACATTACGCCCTCTTCTATAGGAGCCCGCGTGGGAATCATTGTGCCTGATACCGTGTTGATAGAAAGACGGATGGTAAACGGGTGGGCAGGATTCGTATCCGGGGGCGGAACAATTGCCGGAGTAGTGATCTTTGCAACTGTAGCTTTTCCGGTATCAAACAGGGTAACCTTCCAGTCGGACGGAACACCCTCAATATCCTGCGCACTGTATCGCGATACAACCGGGGAATTACCGGCATGATCAGAAGGAACCGGAATGAAGAACGTTACATTGGAGAGCCGGGAATCTGTCGTGATCGTGCAGCTGTAGTCATAGGTACTGGATAACGATGTCCGGAATGCCTGGTCCACAAATCCCGTGTATGACACGGTAGCAACAAACGCTACAAGGATGACAATGATCAAACCAATGGTGATTTTTATGATTTTATCCATGATACATCCACCTCATGTCCGGCAGGGGCCACTGCCGTCAGGTTAATTTTGAAAACATAGATATCCATCAGATATTAGTAGC
>JBAXDE010000056.1:0-9177 GCA_037141115.1 Methanomicrobiales archaeon
GTCACGGGCAACCAGGCATACAACAAAGAGACGTCTGATGCAATGGGCACGTCCATGGGTGAACTCATCATGGTAGCCATGATCCTCATGCTGTTAGCGGTCGGCCTGCTTTTCGGTCACGTCCGGTACCGCTTTCTCTCCGTCTTCATAGTCGGTACCGGTCTCATCCTGACCTTTGGGGTTATCGGGTTATCGGGAATGCAAATCACCATGATAACCATTGGTGCTTTTCCGGTCATGATTGGTATCGGAATCGATTACGCTATCCAGTTCCATTCACGGTTTGATGAGGAGATTCGAAAATCTCCCATTGCTGAAGCGATTACAACAACCATTACCAAAACCGGGCCGTCTGTGCTGTATGCAATGCTTGCTACAGCAATGGGTTTTATTGCCCTGACTATCTCGCCACTCCCGATGATCCGGAGTTTCGGCCTGACCTGCGTGATCGGGATCATCTGCTGCTATGTTGCAGCGATCGTGGTTGTGCCGGTCTTTGCAATCCTGGTAAATTATCGTCAGGTACAGGAACAGGAACAGAAAAAAACCGATACCGCAAAATCGAATGTCGAGCGGTATAACGAGCTCGTGGGCAGGGTTGTGAAAATGGTTTCCCGGAATGCGGTTCCGGTCCTGATCATATGTGTCCTGTTTGCCGTTATCGGGTTCCAGCTGGACAACGAAGTCATCGTCAACACTGATGAGAAGACCTTTGTCCCGGCAGATATGCCGGCAAAGATAAATCTCGACAAGATCCGGCGCACCATGGGCGAGACTTTAAGCGTCCCCGTGCTGGTGCAGGGAGGAAATCTGCTCTCCCCGGATTCTATACGCTGGATGTATGAGTTCCAGAAGTACGAAGAGACACATAACAGTAAGGTCACCAGCTCAACGAGCATTGCAACCTACCTTGTGCAGTACAACAACGGTGTCCTGCCGCAGACACCCCCTGAGATCGATGCTGTCATGAAAAAGATCCCCCAGCAGACCCGTGACCGGTACGTGAGCTGGAACTCCGAAGCGGTCATCGAGTTCAACTTTATTGCCATGCCCAATGATATCGCCATGTCAACGATCGAGCAGATGAAAAAGGATCTCGCGTGGAAGGCACCCCCGCCAGGCATCCACGCCTCTTTCACGGGAATGTGGGAGATGTTTACCAACCTGATCCGCGAGATCCGGGAGGGGAAAACATTCATGACCATCCTTGGTTTTGGGATGATCTTTGTATTCCTCTACATCATCTACCGGAAATTCACAAAAGCGGCAACCCCGTTGGTCCCGATCGTCATGATTGTAGGCTGGAATGGCCTCATCATGTATATGCTTGCCATCGATTACACCCCGCTCACCGCAACGCTCGGTTCGATGTCTGTCGGTGTGGCATCGGAATACACTATCCTGATCATGGAGCGATATTACGAGGAGCGGCAGAACGGACTCGCTGTTATGCCGGCAATCCAGTACAGTATTGAGAAGATTGGCACGGCAATTACCGTCTCGGGCATGACAACCGTGTTCGGATTTGCCGCGCTCATGGTCTCTGCCTTTGGCATCATCAGCAATTTCGGTACCGTAACGGTCATCTCGGTCTTCTTTGCCCTTGCCGGTGCCATCATCGTTATGCCCGCGATCCTGGTACTGGTGGGAATGATGGAAGGCGGCTCACCAGAAACAAAGGAAAATCCGGATTACTAAAGAAAGGGAAGTTCTGGAAATATTTGCCGGAGTTCATCACCAATCCCGGTATTCACGGGAATCTCACTTTTTTTCCGGAGCCGCTTTTTGTGCCATCAGTTTATTGTACATCTCCTCACCCACGCATTCCTTTGCATACTTGCACCACTGGACGCAGGATGCAATGTCGTTATAAACCTCAAAACCGCAGCTGCATTTCACTGATATATCATTGGAGAACAGTTCCACTTCCTCTCCGCACTGCGGACACTTTTTGATAGCAAGCGTGGGGGTGCGCAGGTTCGCAGATCCGGGACAGTGATCGAGCATCAGGTTCCTCGTCTATTGTGTGTACGGCCCATTTAATGAAACCACGGGTCGTATCACCCGTTCGTCATCAGCAGAGGGCGTATTCACAAGCGGGGAGACCGGGTGCATTGCCATCTGTTCTGCCGGGTAAGGGGCAAGCATCTCCCCAAGCTGCCCGGCATCCGGCGGACCACCGGCAAGCCACTGCTCTTCATGAACAGGAGACAGAATCACCGGCATCCGGTTGTGGATCGGGGTCACGAGGGCATTGGGCCCGGTCGTGATGATCGTGTACGTGGCGGTGAGCACTCCAGCGGGATCATGCCACTCATCGTACAGCCCGGCAAAGGCAAAGAGCGGCTGATCCGGCAGGTGAAGGTAGAACGGCTGCTTTCTTGTCCCCTCATGTTTCCACTCAAAAAAGCCGCTTGCCGGTACGAGACAGCGTTTCGTTTTTATGAGAGAGGCAAACGAGGTTTTCTCCAAAAGGGACTCTGCCCGGGCATTGATGATCGGGTGCGTCCCCGTCAGAGTTTTGGTCCCGCAGGAAACCAACCCCCACTGCATCTGTACCAGTTCCCTGCCGGAAGCCCCCTGCACTATAACAGGCTGCCGGGTACCGGGCGCGATATTGAACTTCGAGCGGGCGCCAAGCATCGGGTTGAAGATGCGGAAACGGTTACCGAGATCATCAATGCAGATGAGGGAATACCTGCCGCACATTACTCTCCACGTATCATCCCCCCGCTCATCAATCTTACGATTGCTGCCCGGCACTTTCGCCCCCCGCGAGCCTGAGCCTTATCCCGCCCGGTGCAGCAGGGATCCGGTGCTATGCTTATCGAGCTCTCCAGAGGGATCACCCTCCACCCGGGCAGTTTCACGGCTGTGATTGCTCCTGAAAAAAAGATCCTTGCAGCGCTCAACAGCAACGCGGATCTCCAGCGGTTCCTCTTCCTCTTTGTCTGCGGCAACTACTCACGTATCCTTTCGGGCATCAGCCGCACCTCGGGCAATTTTGAAGTCCGGCGCCCGTTTACCGCAGACCAGCTCTTAACGGTCCTCCACGAGGCGAGCCACACGGTAGTCTTTATCGAGCACGACCCTACGCTCTTTGACGGGGCAGAGCGGCTGATGGACCCGATCGCATCAGCGCTCAAACAGACCGGCAGGGAAGCGATGGTGATCCTGTGGGCGCCGGCCAGTGACCAGTCGTTTGCCGCACTGATCCGGCAGGCGGACCGGATCATCGAGATCATCCCAGAAGGCCCTCCCCCGGACAGGTTCGCTTTTGCAAACCAGCGCTCCTGCCGGAAGGGCGGGGCGGTGCCCCGGGCCCAGAAGACACTGGAGGTGTAATAGTGGGCAGGAGTTTTACGAGCGTCCGGCAAGGCATCAAGGGCCCCCTGGAACGCTGGGCCAGGGCCGCACGGGCACTCCGTAAAGAAGATCAGCCATATGGCGAGAGCATGGCAGCCCTGGCCCGGCTCCATTCGAGCGAGGCGTTCTATGGCTGCGATGAACCGCTTGAAGCGGTGGTCTTCTCTGGGCTCATGGGGATTCTCAAGCGGGAGGGACATGAGGGAAAGCAGGGTGAACGGGAAGAGCAGAAAAGACCGGCAGGCACAATCGACCGGAACAAGAAACCTGACCCGAACAAGAGACCGGAGAATGAGAAACGCAATGTGGATCCTTGACTCGGCTATCCGGGGCGGGGGGGTGGACCTGTGGTACAGGGACGGGACCGTGCAGAAATGCCATCACGAGTATGATCCGCCGTTTTACCTCCATATGAAGGACCCGGATCTGCATCACGAGATGATCGGAGCGCTGGAGGAACATTACCGTGCAGAGCCCTGCATGTTTACCACCATATTTGGCGAGCTCGAAGGGTATGCGGTGTATGCCGGGCGGCCGGTGGCTGAGGCGATCGAGCAGCAGACACAGTTTGCTGCCCAGCTCTTCAACGTGGATGTGCGGCGTGACCAGCGTTTCATGGCCGAGAACGAGATCGTCCCCTGCTGTGCCGATCCGTCCGACAGGTTCTCCCCTGCATTCGGGCACGGCCTGGAGTGCATGGAGATCCGGATCCATGATGACCCGGCCCGCGACCAGACCTGCTCGGATATTGAGATCATCTGCGAACGCACCGAGCGGCTGCACGGGCAGGAACGGGAGGTGCTTGCCGATCTCTTCGGGCTCATTGCAGCATCGGACCCGGACCTGATCCTGATGACCGATGCGGATCGCTGGATGTCAAAACTTCAGGAACGGGCCCGGGCGCTGGACCTTGAGATGCCGTTCTCCCGGAACGGGAAGTACCGCACCATGGACTCGCGCTCCTACTGGAGTTATGGCAGGGTCGAGCACAAGGAAGCAGCCCTCATCCCGGACGGGAGGATCCTTATCGATACCGAACAGTCGTTTGTGTACCGCGAGGGGGGACTGGCCGGGGTCCTCATGGCGTCACGGCTCTCGGGACTCTCACCCAGTCTCGCGTCCCGCTTCACCCCGGGCACGCTCATCTCCAGCTATGAGACCTATGAGGCGGTGCGAAGGGGAATTGTGGTGCCGTTCCGGAAGAGCGATGCGGAAGTCCTGCGGAAATTTGCGGACCTCAAGACCGCGGACCGGGGCGGGATGATGTTCCAGCCGGAGCCCGGCATCTTTGCAGACGTGGACGAGATCGACTTCACCTCCATGTACCCCTCCATCATTGTGAAAGCGAACCTGTCGCCCGAGACCATCGCCAACCCGGAACGGGAACCGCGGGGGTTTCTTCCCATGGCCCTTGAACCCCTGCTCAACCTGCGGATCCGGACAAAGCAGCTGAAAAAGACGGACCCCGCCATTGCTGGCATCGACGCGATCCTCAAGTGGATGCTGGTCACCTGTTTCGGGTACACGGGCTACAAGAATGCGAAGTTTGGCAGGATCGAGGTGCATGAGGGTATCACCGGGCGGTCGCGCGACATCCTGCTGCAGACCAAGGACATTGCCGAGGAGATGGGTTTTCGCGTTCTCCACGGGATCGTGGACTGCCTCTGGGTGCAGGGGTCTCCTGCAGCAGCATTGCAGGAGCGGGTTGACCGGGAGACCGGGATGCCAACAGAACTCGAACATTTCAGCTGGATAGTCTTCCTGCCGCTCAATGACGGGCTGGGAGCCTACAACCGCTACTATGGCCGGCTCTCCGATGGCAGTGTAAAAGTCCGGGGCATTGCCGCACGCCGGCACGACACCCCGGAATATATCCGCACCATGCAGGAGGCAATGCTTGCCGTGATGGGGAAGGCTTCAACGATCGCGGAACTTGACGGTCTGTGGGATCCGATGAACGCACTATACCGGAACGCGGTGGAACAGCTCCCGTCTGCACCTGCACCGGATATGGCGATAAGCCGGCGGATCAGCCGGCTCACGTATGCCCACCGCTGCATTGAAGGTGCTGCGGTGAACGCGTACCGGGAGTGCGGGGTGCCCGTAGCGCCGGGCATGAAGATCCGGTATGTGGTGCGGGATGCCCGCACGTACCAGGTGAACCCGGCATGGAATGCAGACCGCTTCGATATCCCGTACTACCGGGAACTGCTGGATCGGGCATGGGCCGAGATCACGTATGCCTTCAGGGAGGGCAGGGCAGCCGGCAGAGAGCGGCAGGAAAGTCCTGCAATGCATATGCAGCAGCGGATCTGTGCTGAGCGGCCAATCGTACCGGAATACACAAAAGATGTAATAGGGTCTATCACCAAGTAACCGGCAACTATGACCGATAAGCAGCTCATCTCCACCATAAAATATGTGGCCGGTACAAAACCGGCCTTTCTTCTCTCGGAGATCGTGCCGTACCTTGAAAAAAAACACCCGGTTGAGAAACTGCTCACCCTTATTACCCCTCTGCTGGACGAACTGAACCTTGTGGCAAAGAAGGCGGGAACCGATTACGAGATCTCGCGGAAGGTGCCGGTAGCACCGTATACAATGAACCCGGCGGAACTGGAGAGGCAGGATGCTTTTTTTGCAACGCGCCGCCTTCCCCCGGCACTCGAAACGGCAATCGAGCAGTACATTCCCAAGAAAGTGGGAAAGGAACTCTCCGATCCCGCGATCCTCGAACGGCTCCGCAGGGCGATTGTTGCCCAGAAGTCGGATTACTGGAAGCCGACACACCAGCGATCGCTGCAGTACACCAAGGCGTACCATGTGCTGGGGTACCTTGCGTACCATTTCCCGGTCTACTATGTGCAGACCCAGCACCTGCTCGCCATGCTTGCCCGAGACGGCCTGCTCAAGAACTCAATGACCATACTCGATGCCGGTACCGGGCCGGGGGTTGTGCCGCTCGCGATTGCGGATTATTATTCCCGGCTGGACGGGGCAACTGCAACGGTGTATTCGGTGGAACGCTCGGAGGAGCACATCGAGGCATTCATGTACCTGCGGGAGCAGTGTACGCAGAAAGGGGATCGAGTCAGTATCAAGCCCCCGCTAAAGGCGGATCTCACCACCCTTGACCCGGCAAAGATCCCGCAACAGATCGACCTGATGGTCTTTTCGAATGTGCTCAACGAGATCAGCGATGTCTCACTTGACCAGCGGGCGGATCTTGTCATGAAACTGGCCGGGCGGCTTGCACCGGATGGCACGATCCTCATCATCGAGCCTGCTGAAGAGGCCAATTCCTCGCAGCTGCGGCTCCTCTCGCTGGCACTCAAGAAGCGGGGTCTCACGATTCACAGCCCGTGTTCATTTATCTGGGGCACAAACTGCACACCCGACCGGTGCTGGAGTTTTGCCACCAACCGGAACATCCAGCCCACCCGGCTCATGGGGGTACTGGCATCCGGTGAAGAACCGTTCCGGTACCTGAACATCGATATCAAGTATACGTACGTGGTGCTCAGGAAAGACGGGAAAGTCCGGGACTCGTACCGGGTGCCCATGGGTTCGCGTGTCCTGCGGGTATCCCAGATCCACCGTCATGTGGAGAAGCGGATCAATCTCATTGCATCCAAGATGTCAGGCAATCTCGGGGATGCCAAGACTTTTGTGTTCAAACTCTGCGATGGCACGGCAGACAAACCGGTATATGCCGTAGTTCCGGCCTATCACGTCACTCCGGAGAATGAGGCGCTCGTGTCGTCCCCATACGGGACAATCCTCGAGATTGAGAGCGTGCTCGTCCGGCACAACCCGAAGCATGATGCGTACAATGTGCTGGTGAGCCGGAATACTACAATCCAGAAACCCGGCACTACAAAAGAATAATAATCCGCAGCCGGGAGAGATTTTGCAAAGGTTTGCAATCATAAGGTGAATCCAGTCATTAACTGGACACACCTGTAGTCCAGATTGGTCACATCCATGTCAGCCGGGTCGGTTGCCAAAGTCACCATAATACTGTTTTTTAAAAAGAAGATAGTTATCTGGTATTCCGAATTGATTTTTATAGTTCAGACTTATAGTAACATGTAGTGCCATGGACAACTTTAACCTGAACAGCGATGAAGCGATCATCCAAAAGACACAGACGATCATTATCGATGGTGTCAGGCATGAAGCCGTTCTGACCGACAGGCGCCTCATCCTTGTTAAGACTGAAACTGGTCAGATCCATGAAGATATCCGCTATGCAGATATAAGCGGGGCACGATCCCGGGCAAATAAATTACGCGAGTCGGTTATCGCGATCAGTTTTACTTCACCCGAAGGAGTGAAGCGGACGCTGGAACTCATTTTTATCCGTGAGGTTGAGGGCCGGAATTTTAAAGAGATTGAGAGATGCCTGGCAATTCTCAAACAATACAAAGTTCCTGTTGAAGGCGAAACCCAGTTTGCCAGTGAAGAACGCCGGGACCGGGGCGAAAAGGCGAACACCGGTGTACTGTCAGTCGATGAAAAAACGACACGCCCCGCAGTACCGGAATGGTCCTTTACAAATACGTTACACAAGATCAAAAACCCCCTCAAAGAGGAGGCTCCCGAACATTCACCGCTGGTCCTGATTGCCGCGGTAGTTCTCATTATTGCCGTATTTGTCGGGGGAGCATTAATTGCGGGTCAGATAATGAACCCTAAAGTGGGCCCGGCAAACCAGAGCGTGACAAGTACGGTAATTACCAGTACGGTGGTGCCGTCACCACTCCCTTCACCTACGCCATCCCCCCAACCGCAGGAAACCCCCGGCACAGACTCGTATGTTCCCCCGATTACGGTCCCCACAAACGGGATCTGGGTAAAGGTATCCTACCCGGGGAATTTTTCCGGGTATATCGGGGCAAAGGGCAGGCAAATCGAGATCAACGGTTCCGGAACCCGGCTCTACCGGTTGGCAGTCGATGATGCGATGATCGAGGGTTCGATCGAGAAGCAGGACGGGTCCGCAGATACCCTTGAAGTTGGGATCTATAATGGGGGAACAGAGGTCTTTAAGAGCGAGACGCGGAAACCCTGGGGTCTGATTGATATTCATACTCCCGTAGGTCCTGCAAGTGGCGGAGCAGTAATTCCAACAACGCTACCAGAGATCCAGATATCTCCGTATGCATCCCTGCCTCCTGCCAGTATTCCCCCCAACGGAGTCTGGGTACGGGTATTCTACCCCGGGAATTTCACGGGATCCTTAAGTGCAAACGGGCAGATGAAGGTAGTTCATGGCACGGGTGACCAGTTGTACCAGTTTCCCATTGTAAATGGGACGATAGAGGGTTCAATCGAGAAACGGGATGGTTCGGCAGATAACCTGATCATCGAAGTGTATAAGGATGGGGCACTGATCTCGCAAAGTTATACCTCCGCCCCGTCGGGTTTGCTGGATGTTCATACGTTAGTGTAGGGCGGGTAGACTGACATACAGGGAGTCGATCACAATAGCGCTCCAGCCGCTGCCGGCAATCATTGTGACGAAGTTCCCGTTCTGGTTCAGGTCCGATCCCCGGATGACAGAGATAGAAACATATGGGCGGTTTAACGAGAAATTTTCCGAGTTATCAGGGTGAAGACTATAACAAGTAACCCGATCAGCAGGACGAATCAGAATACTTCAGGTAGCCCGTATCCCTCACTCAGTCCTGCACATCCACGGCTCATAATTTACTAATCGTAGAGAGTGCGGTTCTCAAATTTTTAGTACCGTTAATGCACTGCCGTCAGGTTAATTTTGAAAACATAGATATCCATCAGATATTAGTA
>JBAXDE010000057.1:0-9112 GCA_037141115.1 Methanomicrobiales archaeon
CGGGCCCGTTGCCACGAGCAATCGTGGGTTTTTTGCGGTGATGCATCTGAGAGGAAATCTGTTTATCCGAGAAGGGGTTTTTCATTGAGCGCTAAACTTAATGTGTTGGACCATGATATGGTTCCTGACCATCAAATCATGAGTGACGAGGAGGTTTCTGCGCTCCTAACCACTTATAACATCACTACCGAACAATTACCAAAAGTATTCCATGACGATCCTGCGGTCAAAACGATCGGCGCAGAAGCCGATAATGTGATTCGAATTATCCGTGTCAGCCATACAGCCGGCAGGGCTGAATCGTACCGTCTTGTGGTAAAGAGACCTAAGAAATAATTCCGGGGGGGATTAAGTCTGATTGACAGAAGTATTTTATCGAGGGCATATTTTTCACGTGAGCATGTTGCGCGCCACCAGCTTGACTCTTATAACTATTTCTTAAAACATAATCTTCAGAAAGTGGTAAACGAACAGCGGATCATCGAAACCGATATAGAAAACCGCGGCAAGAACAACGAGGCTGTCTGGGTCGAACTTGGCGAAATAACGGTGAAAAAGCCGCTCGTCCGGGAAGCGGATGGTTCGCAGAGCGAACTGTATCCCTGCGAAGCACGTCTGCGCAACCTGACGTATGCAGCCCCCATCCAGCTGGGTCTTACTCTCGTGCATGGTGAGGACCGTCAGGAAGCGATCGTCACCACAATCGGTCAACTCCCGGTTATGATCGGGTCGACATCCTGTAATCTTTATGGTATGGATGATGCCCAGCGTGTCTCCCATGGTGAGGATGCATTCGATCCCGGCGGATATTTCATTGTAAATGGCACTGAGCGCGTACTCATGACCTTGGAAGACCTTGCGTCCAACAAGATCATGACCGAGTTCACCGAGCGGTACAGTGAGCGTATCTATGTAGCAAAGGTATTCTCACAATTCAGGGGATATCGTGCACTGGTCGTTGTCGAGCGCAATAAGAAGAACCTGCTCGAAGTATCGTTCCCGTCCGTTGCCGGTCACCTGAAATTTGTTGACCTGATGCGGGCACTTGGTATGACCAATGACCAGGAAGTTGTCAACGCGGTCTCGACCGATGAAGACATCCTGACCTTCATGATGCAGAATCTCGAAGAGAGTGAGTGCAATTCAGTTGAGGGTGGTGTGATGTATGTCGGTAAGAAACTGGCACCCAACCAGACCCGGGACTACCAGCGGAAACGCTCCGAATTCGTTCTTGACAACTATCTCTTACCCCACCTGAACTACTCGATGCCAGCCACCTTGAAGGAAGGCGACGAGGGTTACCAGGAAGCAGTCCTCTCAGTCCGGCTTGCAAAGGCCCACTTCCTCGGAAGGATGGCAGAGGCCTGTTTCGATCTCGTGCTGAACAAGCGCAGGATCGATGACAAGGACCACTACTCGAACAAGCGGCTTAAACTTGCCGGAGATTTAATGGAGGATCTCTTCCGGATCTCCTTAAACCGCCTTACCCGGGATATCAAGTACCAGCTCGAGCGTGCCAGCATGCGTCACCGCGATCTCTCGATTGGGACTGCCGTGCGTGCTGATGTGCTGACCGAGCGTCTGCTCCACCCGCTGGCTACCGGTAACTGGGTTGGCGGAAGGACTGGTGTCTCTCAGCTGCTTGACCGCATCGATCACATGGCCGTGCTCTCGCACCTGCGCCGTGTGATCTCACCGCTCTCCCGTTCACAGCCTCATTTCGAGGCCCGTGACCTGCACCCGACCCAGTGGGGTCGGATCTGCCCGAGCGAAACACCTGAAGGACCGAATTGTGGGCTTGTCAAGAACTTTGCCCAGATGGTCGAGATCAGCAAAGGTGTAGATAACGAAGAAGAGATCCTGCAGATCCTGCACAACCTTGGTGTGGAACAGATCAAGGGTGAGTCACGATGAAGAAATCACGCGTATTTGTAGATGGTGCACTTATCGGACTCGTAGATGACCCAAAAGCACTGGTCACCGGTATCCGGGCCATGCGCCGCCAGGGCGCGATCGCTTCTGAAGTCAATGTCTCGCATAAGGAATATAACGGGGATGTCGTGGTCCTTACCGATCGCGGTCGTGCCCGTCGCCCGCTCATCGTTTTAAAGAATGGTGAACCGCTTATCGCCGATGCTGATCTCCAGAAACTGGCACGAAAAGAGATCGATATGTCCTGGTTTGTCCAGCGCGGAATGATAGAGTTTGTCGATGCAGAAGAGGAAGAAGACCTCCTCATTGCAATGAACTTTGAGAAGATCACGCCCGCTCATACCCACCTTGAGATCGACCCCTCCCTGATCCTTGGTATCGGTGCGGCCCACGTTCCGTTCCCGGAACATAATGCAAGTCCCCGTGTAACAATGGGTGCAGGAATGGTCAAGCAGGCACTCGGGTTCGGATGCGCCAATATGAAACTGCGCCCCGACACCCGCGGGCACCAGCTTCACTATGTCCAGAAACCACTCACCCACACCCAGACTTCTGAACTGATAGGTTCTGATGACCGGCCCGCAGGACAGAACTTTGTCGTTGCCATCATCTCCTACGAAGGCTACAATATTGAAGATGCGCTCATCTTCAACAAGGCCTCCATCGAGCGCGGACTCGGACGCTCCCACTTCTACCGTACCTATGAAGGCGAAGAACGCCGGTATCCGGGTGGACAGATTGACCGTATTGAAGTTCCTGAAGAGGAAGTCAGCGGTGCCCATGGTGCTGACTCCTACAAGAACCTTGATGAAGATGGTGTCATCAACCCCGAGACTGTTGTAGCTGAGAAGGACGTGCTGATTGGTAAGACCTCCCCGCCCCGATTCCTGGAAGAACCAACCGGTGAATTGATCGCTGTTGAGAAGCGTCGCGACACTTCCGTTACCATGCGCAGCAACGAGCACGGTATTGTTGACACTGTGATCATCACCGAAGGCGAGAACAGCTCCCGTCTGGTCAAGGTGCGCACCCGGGATCTCCGTATCCCTGAAGTCGGTGACAAATTCGCATCCCGGCACGGACAGAAAGGAGTTATCGGGCTTATCACGCCCCAGGAGGATATGCCCTTCACCGAGAGTGGCCTCTGCCCTGACCTTGTGATCAACCCCCACGCAATCCCGAGTCGTATGACTGTCGGTCATATGCTCGAGATGATCGGTGGGAAAGTCGGTTCACTGGAAGGACGGCGTATTAACGGCACTGCCTTTGGTGGCGAGAGTGAGGCAAATATCCGCGCATCCTTAAAGGCGCTCGGTTTCTCCCACAATGGCCGCGAGGTCATGTATGATGGTATTACCGGTAAGATGTTCAAGGCCGATGTGTACATCGGTGTGATCTACTACCAGAAACTCTACCACATGGTGTCGTCCAAGATGCACGCCCGGTCCCGTGGACCTGTGCAGGTGCTTACCCGACAGCCAACTGAAGGCCGTGCCCGTGAGGGTGGTCTCCGGTTTGGTGAGATGGAACGTGATGTCATGATCGGACACGGCGCTGCAATGGCGTTGAAAGAGCGTCTGCTTGACGAGTCTGACAAAGTGCAGGAATATGTCTGTGCACACTGCGGTATGGTTGCAATGCTTGACCGCAAGCGCAACATGACCCGGTGCCTTGCCTGCGGTAACGAGACCGATATCTACTCGGTCGAGATGAGTTACGCGTTCAAACTTCTCCTGGATGAGATGAAGAGCATGGGTATAGCCCCCAGACTGAAATTACAGGACGTGGTATAACATGCCATCCCCAAAACGAATAGGACAGATTGAGTTCGGCCTGCTATCCCCCAAAGAGATCCGCGAGATGAGCGTGCGGAAGATCATCTGGGCAGACACCTATGATGATGACGGGTTCCCCTATCCCCAGGGATTGATGGACTTAAACCTTGGTGTCATTGACCCTGGTCTCCGGTGCAAGACCTGCGACCAGAAGGCCAGCGAATGTCCCGGGCATTTCGGACACATCGAGCTTGCAAAGCCCGTCATCCATGTCGGATATACCCGGTTGATACGAAAACTTCTCCGTGTTACCTGCCGCTCCTGCGGACGGGTGCTGTTAAGCCCCGAAGAGATCGAGAAGGTGGTCGGTACAGAAGATGACCAGACCGGCGACCTGCTCTCAGAAAAGGATGTAAAAAAGGAGCGCATATGCCCGCACTGCGGCGATCAGCAGCTCAAGATCAACTTCGAGAAACCGACAACGTTCTCCGAAGTGGTTGTTGAAGATGGCAAGAAAGTAGAGCACAAGCTCACCCCTGCTGATATCCGTTCACGTATGGAAAAGATTCCCAACGAGGACCTGACCCCACTGGGTATCAACCCTGATGTGGCCCGTCCCGAGTGGACGATCTTAACCGTTCTCCCGGTTCCCCCGGTCACGATGCGCCCGTCAATCATCTTAGAGAACGGACAGCGTTCGGAAGATGACCTGACCCACAAGCTGGTGGATATCATCCGTATCAACCAGCGGTTCAAGGAGAACCAGGATGCAGGCGCTCCTCAGCTGATCATTGAAGATCTCTGGGAACTCCTGCAATACCATGTCACTACGTACATGGACAATGAAGTGGCAGGATGTCCACCCGCTCGCCACCGCAGTGGCCGCCCGTTAAAGACGTTATCACAACGTCTCAAGGGTAAGGACGGTCGTTTCCGTGGTTCACTCTCTGGTAAGCGTGTGAACTTCTCCTCCCGTACGGTTATCTCTCCGGACCCGAACCTGTCAGTACGGCAGGTTGGTGTCCCCCGTGCGGTTGCAAACGAGATGACGATTCCCGTCCGTGTAACCATCCACAATATCGATGAACTCAAGCAGATTGTGAGGAATGGTCCTCTCCGACCGGATGTCAATTCACCCTGTGGTGCCAATTACGTCATCCGCCCGGATGCCCGTCGTCTCCGTCTCGCAGAAGGGAATCTCGATACGGTTGCTGACATGATCGAACCCACCTGGACTGTCGAACGGCACCTCCGGGATGGCGATGTCGTGCTCTTCAACCGTCAGCCTTCACTGCACCGTATGAGTATTATGGCCCACCGCGTCAAGGTCATGGAAGGCAAGACATTCCGGCTCAACCCCGCAGTCTGCCCTCCGTATAACGCTGACTTTGACGGTGATGAAATGAACATGCACGTGCCCCAGACAGAAGAAGCGCGTGCAGAAGCAACCATCCTCATCTCTGTGCAGGAGAATATCCTATCCCCGCGTTTCGGTGGCCCCATCATCGGCGGTATCCATGACCACGTCTCGGGTATCTTCATGCTCACGCATGATACCCGCTGGTTCAAGAAAGAAGAAGCCCTCTACCTGCTCCGGTACTCCGGCATCGAACACATGCCCACACCCGGTAAAGTAGAGAACGGCGTGGAATACTGGACCAACAAGCAGGTCTTCTCCACAATTCTCCCGGTCCATCTCAACATGGTCTTCCAGGCAAGTTCCTGTGCGAACTGCGATGTCTGTAAGAAGGAGCTTTGCGAACGGGATGCATATGTCCGTATCTTTGATGGAATCTTAGAGTCAGGTACAATCGACAAGAAAGCCATCGGTGCATTCGATGGTCAGATCGTCAACCGTATCATCCGCCAGGAAGGCATGAGCCGTGCAACTGACTTTATCGATGACATGACGAAGCTCTCAATCCGGGCAATCATGTTTGATGGTTTCTCGTTCGGTATTGATGATGAAGATTTGTCCAAGACCGAGTACGGCCAGATCGAAGAGATTCTCAAGAATGCCGCACTCGATGTAGATCGCCGTATCAAGGTCTACGAAGACGGACAGCTTGAACCAATGCCCGGGCGAACTGTTGAAGAGACGCTCGAGATGCAGATCATGCAGGTGCTCGGAAAGGCCCGTGACCTGACTGGTCAGATTGCAGGCCAGCACCTTGGTCTGGGTAACAGCGCAGTGCTCATGGCAGTCTCCGGTGCCCGTGGTTCGATGCTCAACCTGACCCAGATGGCCGGTTGTATCGGCCAGCAGTCCGTTCGTGGTGAGCGTATTGTCCGTGGTTATGATGACCGGACACTTCCCCACTTCCGGAAAGGAGAACGTGGATCGGATGCTCATGGTTTCATCCAGCACAGCTACAAGGGCGGGTTAAACCCGACCGAGTTCTTCTTCCACGCAATCGGTGGCCGTGAAGGTCTCGTTGATACGGCCGTTCGTACGTCCCAGAGTGGGTATCTCCAGCGCAGGTTGATCAATGCGCTTCAGGACCTCAAGGTGGCATACGACGGGACTGTCAGAACTACGGGTGGCAGGATCATCCAGTTCGAGTATGGTGAGGATGGTACCGATCCGACAAGGAGCGCCTTTGGTGACCCGGTCGATGTCAAGGGTATTGTTGAAAGTATCATTAAGGAGGCAGTCTGATGGTGCTCGCAGAAAAATACGACAAGAAAGTTGAGGCCGCAGATCTCCCGGTCAAGACCAAAGACCAGATCCGCAAGTTCCTTGCGGAGAAAGAGATCACCGATACCCAGTTCAAGCAGATCCTTGACCGGGTCATCAAGGAGTACCTTTCAACGAGGATTGAGCCCTGTGAGGCAGTCGGTGTGATTGCAGCCCAGTCCATTGGTGAGCCCGGTACCCAGATGACGATGCGAACGTTCCACTATGCGGGTGTCGCTGAAATCAACGTTACCTTAGGTCTGCCCCGTCTTATCGAGATCATGGATGCCCGCAAAGAGCCCAGCACCCCTACCATGACGGTCTATCTCGAGGATAATTACCGAAATGACCGTGACAAGGCCCGGGAAGTCAGCTGGCAGATCGAGGCAGCACCCCTCCATGAGTTTGGCGATATCACGACCGACATGGAGAACATGCATGTGCTTGTTCACTTAAACACCAAGGTCTGTGACAAGCGCAAGATCTCACCGGGTGAGATTATGGAGGTCGCACCCAAGAAGATCCGTGACCGCAGGCACTACCGTGACTTCGAGCATGATATCGATGAAGAAAAAGCCATCATCACCTTCTCACCAAAAGACAAGGAGAGTTACCAGAATCTCTTCCAGCTTGCAGAACACGTGAGAAATGTGATTGTGCAGGGTATTGATGACATATTACGTGTCGTCGTCAGGAAGGAGGGTGGAGAGTATATACTTTATACTGAAGGCTCCAACCTTAAAGACGTATTTGATGTTGCAGGTGTGGACACCACGCGTACCCGTACCAATAACATCAGTGAATGCGCATCTGTGCTCGGTATCGAGGCAGCCAGGAATGCGATCATCTTCGAAGCGGTATCCACGCTCAATGAGCAGGGTATCTTAGTCGATGTCCGTCACCTGATGCTTGTAGCCGACATGATGTGCATGGAAGGCGAAGTTAAACAGATCGGTCGTCATGGAATTGCTGGCGAGAAAGAGAGTGTTCTCTCACGTGCAGCATTCGAAGTGACGGTTAATCACCTGCTTGACGCGGCCGTTGCAAATGAAGTAGACGAACTGAGCGGCGTTACCGAAAATGTCATTGTCGGTCAGCCGATCCAGCTCGGTACCGGCGATGTAAAACTCATCGCAGTCAGACAACACGACAATTAAACTTAAAAACACGAGGAATTGTATATGGATTTTAATGCATCACTCAGAAGAGCCATAAAAACCGGTAATGTAATTCTTGGCCAGAACAACACGGAAAAGTGTGTCAATGAAGGCAAAGCCCAGATGATTGTTATTGCAGGCAACTGCCCGGCAGCCTTCAAAGCAAAGGTTGCAGCCACTGAGAACCTCTTCATCCATACCTTTGAAGGGTCCAGCATGGCGCTCGGAAAAGCCTGTGGAAAGCCGTTCATGGTCAGCACGCTTGCTATCATCAGCCCCGGCGAATCAGATATCCTGTCCCTGAAGAGGGCATGATATGGTCGAAGTCAAACTTACTGAAGACTGTATGCGTCTGATCTCTCAGTTCGAGAGCCTGACCGGAGCGGGAAGCCGCGATTGTGTGATGGATGAGCGCAATGCCCGTCTTATCTTTGTGATCAACCCCGGTGATATGGGGCTTGCTATCGGCAAGAAGGGAGCCTCGATCAAGAAGGCTTCCGAAGTGATGGGCAAGAAGATCGAAGTTGTCGAGTACAACAGCAACGTGGAGCAGTTCTTAAAGAACTGCTTCCTGCCTGCACAGGTCACTTCCCTTGTCTTTGAGGGGGAAGTCGGATCCGGAGAACAGACTGTTCAGGTCGAAGTCCGTGACGAAGACCGCGGTATTGCGATTGGAAAAGACGGAAAGAACATCTTCAAGGCAAAGAAGCTAGCTCAGCGCCAGTACGATATCGCTGATGTGCAGATCCTCCAGAAAGATATGGATGAACAACCTGCTGAAGAACAGTCTTCTCAATAATCTTTTTTCATTATCCTGATTTTCAGGTTCTGATTATATACTGTTCATGGAACAAATAGTTCATATGGACCGATTACCGGCAGCACTCTCCGCAACATCTGTTGTTTTTTTCTGGTGCTTCGCATTTTTTTGTCTGATAATTTTCGGGTTATCCGGTTTTTTCCCGTTTAGTATCCTCATGATTCCGTTTGGGTTAATCTCGCTTGCCGGTTGTATTGGGGTTATCCGGTACCTGGAACGGTATTCCCCGCACTGGTTTTTAGGAATCCCGCTTGCGGTTGTATTTGCCGGAGGAATACTCAGTGCTTCTCATTTTATCCTGGTATATATTCAGGCCAAAAGTCCCCTTGATGTTGTTTCCGTGGGAACTCAGGTGTGGGGCACCGCGTTTCTCCTTGCACTTGGACCGTGTGCATTTATCCTCCTGATTGCCTGCTCGCCGATAGTAGCGGACCGGCAGTTCTTCAGGTTTTCACTGATCCTGACGGGTATTATTGCACTGGTCCCCCTTGTCCTTCTCGGTGACATGCTCTGTGTTGGACTCCGTATCACTGGTTCGGCGTACTTTGTTCACCCCATGGGGGAAGGATTCATGCTCCTGTATGGGATCATCGGCTCGCCCGTCATCGGTCTCCTGGTTGCTATCACTGCCCGCCATCTCCCTTCGGAATGTGAGAATGAACCGTTCACCGGATAGCGGAAATTCTGAATATCGGTTTGCATGCATTGCAATCCCGCTTCCGAATGTCATAACCGTGAATGATGATGATAG